>NZ_JAKRFG010000020.1:0-40575 GCF_022348135.1 Halomonas sp. McD50-4
GGGAAGTGTGTCTGAACGACGGGAAGTGGTTAAAAAGTAGGCAGTTTAAACCGTGCCAATAGGTTTTTAGTAGCATTACGTCTTGGGTAAGATACTTGCTGAGGTGCTATGAGAAATCCGGGCTAGGAACGATACGCGCTTTTTGCCACTTTAAATGACATCAGCATTTATTTAGCCATACCTTATTTACAACCATGAGCAACCGTTGGTTGCGCTGACCCCGTGCGCTTCTCCAGCCAGCGCCCCCAAGCAAAAATCACCAGGCCACACAGCGCAAGCCCCGACCCGACCAGTCCCGTGCTCGACCAGCTAAACCCAGCGCTAATCGCCAAGCCCGCCAGCCACGCGCCCAGCGCATTGGCACCGTTGAATGCCGCGTGGTTCATGGAGGCCGCCATGGTTTGGGCATCTTCGGCCACGTCCATCAGCCGCGTTTGCAACGACGGGGCCAGCGCCATGCTGGTGCCCACCAACCCCACGAACAGCAGTCCCGACCACACCTGGTTGGCAGCAAAGTAGAACAGCCCCTGCACCACAGCGCACCACACCAAAATGGTAGGAATGGCCCGCATCAGGTTTTTATCCGCCATGCGCCCGCCCACCAAGTTACCGGCGATGGAGCCCAGGCCAAAGATGACCAACACCAAAGGTCCCAGCGCTTCGCTCATGCCCGCCTGCTGGGTCAGCGTCGGCATGACATAACTGAAGATCGAAAACATACCGCCGCAGCCGATACAGGCAATCGCAATGGTCACCAGCACGCGCTGTTTGACCAGTGCGGAAAGCTCTCGCAACGGGCTGGCGTGAGCATCGACAGGCTGCACAGGCACAAACAGGCGAATCAACAGCGCCGTGAGCAGCGCAATGCCGCCGACCGCCGCAAAGGCGATCTGCCAGCCCAACAGGTTACCCGCCCAGGTGCCCAACGGCGCACCGATTAGGATGGCCACCGTCAGCCCCATCATGACGCGGGCGATGGCGCGCGCCCGTTGATCGACCGGCACCGCGCCGGCGGCCACCAGCGCCGCCACACCAAAATACGCCCCATGGGGCAGCCCTGCTAAAAAGCGCAGCCCGACGAACGACCAAAATCCCGGGGCCATGGCGCTGGCAATGTTGCCCAAAGCAAATACCAACATCAGTGCGATCAGCAGGGCTCGTTTAGGCACCCGCGCGGCCAGTGTCGAGATTAGCGGCGCCCCCACCACGACCCCCAGCGCATAACTGCTGATGGAGTAGCCTACTTGCGGCACGCTCACGGCTAGGTCTTCCGCCACGCGGTTCATCAACCCCATGATGACGAATTCGCTGGTGCCGATGCCGAACCCGCCCAGCGCCAGCACGAACTCCGCCCATCGCGGATGCCGCGCCAGCTCCGTTGATGATGATTGCATACCTCTCTCCCCAGGCGCTGTGTAAAGCGCCTGTTCACTGAAACGATCCTGGTTAACCGCAAATGATGGCAGGATTAGACGAAAGTATAAATATACGACGCTAAAAAAGTTAGCATGCAAAGGGCAAGGCATTCTGCACTTTCGCGTCATCATCAAAGTAGCAACTGCTAGGATGTTACGATGCTCTATTGATCAAGAGAGGTGGCCATGACTCCCTGTACCCTCGAGCGCGCCATGCAGGCCTTGACCAGCGCCGATCCCGACATTGCCCGCGCTTACCCCTTGGTCGGCGCGCCCAACCCGCGCCAGCGCGACCCGGGGTTTGCCACCTTCTTTTCGACCATCGTCAGCCAGCAGATCTCCACCGAGGCCGCTCGGGCGATCATGGGCCGGGTGAATACGCTGCTGCCCGAACTGCATGCCAAGGCGGTGATGGACGTAGAAGGCCAAGCACTGCGCGATGCAGGGCTATCGTGGCGTAAGATCGAGTACGCCAAAGGACTGGCAGAGGCGGAGCTTGCGGGTACGTTTAGCGCCGATGGTTTGGCGCATCTCAGCGATGACGAGGCCATTGCCGCGATTACCCAACTGCGTGGGTTTGGCCGCTGGAGCGCGGAGATCTACCTGATGTTCTCGCTCCAGCGCCCCGACATTTTCCCCGCCGACGATCTTGCGTTACGTGTCGCGCTGGGCCGGTTGAAGGGCCTGGAAGAGAAACCTACGCCGAAGCAGGCCCGACAGTTGGTAGCGCACTGGTCGCCCTGGCGCAGCGTAGGGTCGCTGTTTTTATGGCACTACTACCGCGGCGAGCCGGTGTAGAAGCAGCGCTTATCGACTTGGCCCTGCGCGTATGGCGTCATCGTCAGCGCCCTCCTCGTAGCCTTGGCTATCCACCGAGACGCGCCCTCGTCGCACGCGAAGAACGTCCGCCATGATCGCCAGGGCGATTTCCGCCGGGGTTTTGCTGCCCAAATCGAGGCCGATGGGCATGTGGATACGCTCGATCTCTGCCTCGCTCAGCCCGCCGGTTCGGCGCAGGCGCGCGGCCCTGGCTCGGGAGGTTTGTCGAGAGCCCATGACGCCAATGTAGCTCGCCGGGGTTTTGACCGCTTCCATCATGGCCAGGTCGTCGATTCGCGGATCGTGGGTCACGGCCACCACGGCGGTCGACGACGTACACATCCCCGGCAGGGCAATGTACTGGGACGGCAATTGGGGAACGAACGTCATCCCCTCGGGCCACTCGACACTGGCCGTGACCTCCTCCCGCGGATCGCATAGCACGACCTGATACCCCAACCGCAGGGCGAAGTGCGCGCACGCTTCGGCCACCGAGGAGTATCCGGCGAGAATGAGTTTGGCCACAGGCCCCACGCGCAGGAGCACGCTCTCCCCATGCGCCTCGTAGCACACACGCGGCCCGCCAGCGCTCGCGGGCGCCAGCGACGCGGCGCCATCGGCCAGGCTGACGCGTCGCAGCAACTCCTGCTCACCGGCCAGCGCCGCGCTGAGCTGCTCGAAATGCTGAACGTTCGCCGACGTCGCCTCGCGTCGCTCGACCAGCACATCGAGTATGCCGCCACAGGGCAGGCGCACCTGGGGATGGCCATCCCCACTCCCGGGGGCGCCATAGCGCACGATCACGGCGGGCATCGTGTACTCACCGGCCACCACCCGTGCGAGGAAATCCTCCTCGACACACCCGCCGGAGAGCGACCCCACGTGGTCACCGCTGGCGTTGGCCACCATGATGGAGCCCGGCTCCCGTGGGGACGAGCCAAAGGTCGACAGGACCGTGCAGTACCAAACCGTGTCGCCGCCCCTGGCCCACTCAAGGGCCTGCGCGACAACTTGGGCATCCAGACTCTGCATGCTCAAGTACTCAGCTGGTCAGCAACGGGCAATTGCCGGATACGCTTGCCCGTCGCCGCATAGATCGCGTTGCACAAGGCAGGAGCGACCGGCGGCAAGCCGGGCTCGCCGACGCCTCCCATGGCATCACCGGGATTGTCGATGAGATGCACCCTCACGACCTTGGGCGCATCCGGCATGCGGGGTATGAGGTACTTGTCGAAATTGCTCTGCTGGGCGACCCCGTCTTCAAAGGTCACTTCGCTCTTCAGCGCAATACCGATTCCCATCACGCACGCTCCTTCGAGCTGCGAGCGGATCCGCTCGGGGTTCGCCTGCGGGCCGCAATCGAAGGCGATGTCCGCCTGATGGATGATCACGCCGCCCTCGCTGTCGACTTCCACATCGAAGACGATCGCGGTATACGACACGAAGCTATGGTGAAACGCCAGCCCCAATCCACGCCCCTCGGGCATCTCGCGGCCCCAGCCCGCTTGCTCGGTGGCGCGCTCGATGACCCGGCGCAGGCGCGCGGTATCGATGGGATACAGGTCAGGGTTTTCACCGTAATTCCAGCCGTCCCCCAGGGTCAGGTTATCGATTTTGCGGTCGGGGCCGAGCAACGCCAGCGCGTACTCTTTGTGGTCGCGGCCAGCGGCCACGGCCATTTCATGGGCAAAGCTCTGGATCGCCCAGGCGTGAGGCAGGTTGTAGACGGCGCGAAACCAGCCGATGCGCACATGGGCGGGGGCAGGCGGGTTTTCCAGGCGCACCGAGGGAATGTCGAACGGCATCGTATTCAGGCCCATCCCCAGCTCGAACGCTTGCTTATGCTCAGGGTCCGGGGCAAACAGCGAGGCAATGCTGGGCGACAGGGTGCGGTGGAGCCAGCCCGTGGCGTTACCGTCGGCGTCGAGACTCGCCTCCAGATGGTCCACGGAGACCGCGTGAAAAAAGGCGTGCTGCACGTCGTCTTCACGGGTCCACTGCAGTTTGACCGGCCGGCCCTCGAACGCCTGGGCCACCCAGGCCGCTTCGCTCACGAAGTCCGGCTTGGACTTACGCCCAAAGCCACCACCCAGCAGCGTTTGATGGACGGTCACGTTCTCTAGCTCAAGCCCCAACACACTGGCCACCCCCTCGCGGGCGGCTCTGGGGTGCTGAACCGGCGCCCACGCTTCGGCTTTGCCGTCTTGGACACGCACGATGGCTACCGGGGGTTCCATGGGGGCCTGCGCCATGTGCGGCATATAGTACGTCGCCGCGACGCGCCGGTGGGCGCTACTCAGCGCGGCGTCCACATCGCCGGACTGACGAACCACCTTACCCGGCGACTGCGCCGCCTGCTCCAGCGCTTGCCGGTAAGCTTCTGAACGATAGTCGGCGTTATCGCCCGCGGCGCCGGTATCCCACTCGATGTTCAGCGCCTTGCGCCCCTCGATGGCCGCCCAGGTATTCGAGGCGATCACCGCAATGCCGCCCAGCGGATTGAATGCCGCGGGCTGTGTCGCCGTGTCGATGCGCATCGTTCGTTGAACACCGGGCACCTTGAGCGTTTCGCTGTCGTCGACGCTTTGGATGGTCGCCCCGTACACCGGTGGGCGAGCCACCACGGCGTAGAGCATGTCGTCCAGCGCCACGTCGGCGCCGAAGATCGCTTTACCGCTGACAATATCCTCGCCATCCGATGCCTTGGGCGACGACGACGTCAACTCACCGTTGACCCAGCCGCTCTCCTTGCCGACGAAGCGCAGCTCACTATCGGACTTCAACACCAGATCATTTCTGCTCGGCACGTCCAATTCACGCGCCGCCTCGGCGAGCTCGCCAAAGCCCAGCTCCCGCCCGGTGGCCGGATGGGTCATCTTGTGCAAGTCGGCGTGGACTTCCCAGACCGGCACTTCCCACCGCTGGGCAGCGGCCTGCTGTAGCATGAGTCGTGCCGCAGCCGCAGCGCGGCGAATCGGATCGTACCAGTGGCGCATGCTGCGGGAACCGTCGGTATTTTGGTTACCGTACTTCTCTTGGTCGGCGGGTGCTTGCTGCACGCGCACCTGCTCCCACTGCGCGCCCAGCTCATCGGCCGCCACCATCGCGAGACTGGTGCGAATCCCCTGGCCCATCTCGGCACGATTGTTGATGAACGTCACCAGGCCATCGGTATCGATCTGGATGAACACGTTGGGATCGTCCACCCAGCCACCCGGCATGGCGCCCGCCCCAAACTGCGCCTGTTGATTGGCCATGCTCATGTCCCAGCGAGCCGCCAGCAGCAGCGCCGACATACCGGCGATGCCTTTCAACACGCCCCGACGGCTGACGTTGGCCAGCAGCAATGCATTGCGAGAATCGCTCATGAGTTGGCCTCCTCACCGGCGGCGCGCTCCACCGCCGCCAAAATGCGGTTGTAGGTGCCACAGCGACACAGGTTGCCTGACATGGCGTCGATGATCTCCTGGGATTGCGGCGTCGGGTTGTGCTTGAGCAACCCCGTCGCGTTCATGATCTGGCCACCCTGGCAGTAGCCGCACTGGGCGACCCCTAGGTCCAGCCACGCCTGCTGCACTTTTTGGCCAACGGGGTCGTCCGCCATGGCTTCGATGGTGGTGACTTCACCGGTGACGGCAGAGACCGGCATCACGCAGGAGCGCGTCGCCACCCCATCGATATGCACGGTGCACGCGCCGCACTGGGCAATGCCACAACCGAACTTGGTGCCCTTCATGCCCACGACATCGCGAATCGCCCAAAGTAGGGGCATCGTGTCGGGGATATCGAGTGAATGCGACTGTCCATTGATGGTCAGGTTGATCATTGGTCTCTCCCAGTCCCGGTTATTGTCATTCGTTCACGGCGTTGCAGCGTCACTGCCTTGAGTCTAGCCAGTGAACAAAAATTAACCATTTCGCGCCATGATAGGGAACGAGAACCGCCAAGATTCCGACGAATCATCAAATAAATCGGACGAATAGGCATGAAAACGGTGCGCGACGACGTGTCCGCGCACCGCTCGCTATGCCGCCATGCGGCGACTTACGCGTCTAGCCCGCCAAACTTGCCGTTCTGGTAGTCTTCGACCGCTTGCACGATCTCGTCGCGGGTGGTCATCACGAAGGGGCCGTGGGAGTAGACCGGCTCATCGATCACCTCGCCATGACCAAACAGCAGGCGCGCGTCGCTGGCGGCCTCGATGGTGAGGTGGTCACCGTCGCGGTCGACTTCGATCAAATGGTGCGCTTTGACAGGCTCGCCACCCACCGTCACCTCACCACGTATAGAAACACCTGCCGCCCAGGGGCGACGGGAAGCTGCTCACGCGTACCCGCAGGCAGGGCGAGTGTGGACATGAACACGCCGGTCAGCGACTCGATAGGGCCTGACTGCCCCTGCCACTCCCCGGCGATCAGGTTGAGCGTACCGCCGCCCGCCAGTGGAACGGCGGGGATGCCGTCCTCCTGCAGGCCTACGTAGCGGGGCTCGCTCATCTTGAGCCGTGACGGCAAGTTGACCCACAGCTGCAGAATTTCCAGCGGCCCGCCGTCGCGCAGAAACTCCTCCGGCGAAATTTCCGCATGCACGATGCCGCTGCCTGCGGTCATCCACTGCACGCCGCCTGCGTGAATCACGCTCTGATGCTTGGCGCTATCCGCGTGGGCCAATGAGCCTTCCAGAATGAAAGTGACCGTCTCGAACCCGCGGTGCGGATGCGGCCCGAACGGCAGCCCCTGGTTGTTGGGCGGGTACGTCTGGGGGCCGTGGTGGTTCAAGAACAGAAACGGATCGAGCTGATCCAGCCCCGGCCCCGGCAGCGGCCGACGGGTGACCAAATCGCCGATGTCGTCCCGACGAGCCGCATGCTGAGCGACCACGCGGCGAACGGATGGGGTATTGGCTGATGACATAACGTCCTCCTTATCGATACGCCCAGCGTAAAACCTCAGTTGATGGATGAGGAGCGAATAATTTACCCCGGTTCATTGAAGGAAATGCACAGAAACCGCTAGCGGCTGGGAACGTTCAGCCGCCCCACCACCGTAAAACCCTCCTCTTGGGGGCGCACGACCACCATTTCTCCAGAGCTGACGCCGCCGCCGGTCAGCGCCGTGATATTCACCTGATGCGTGACCAGCAACAGATTCCCCGGCCCCTGCCACCCCGCCATACGTTCACGAGCCGCTTGGGTAATGGCCACCTGATCCCCACGCCCGCGAAAGAACGAATTCAGCCACGGCGCAGACATGACAGGCCCCACCGCCATCAGCTCAGCGGTGTCCAGCGCTCGGCACCACTGGGAGCTGTACACTGCATCGATCGCCACGCCCTGCTCCCGTAACGCCTGCCCCGCTGCCACGGCATGGGCGCGACCTTCGCTGGAGAGGTTGCGCTGGGTCTCGCACGCCTCCAATACGAACCCCGGCGGGTCGCCAATGCCGGGCGCCAGCGAATGGCGCATGAGAATGACCAAACCGCCCTCTTGGAGGGCTTGCCAGGTGGCGGTGTTGGCCTGAGCAGTGAGGGGTACAAGGCAAATCAGGCCCGAGAGCATGTACAGGATAAGAATGCGGAGCGGGGACATTGGCAAACCCTCTGATGAGAACGAACTCCCCCTCTTTTATCAAAATTTCGTGACGACGGTGACTCCCACGCCTTCGAACTTATCCATATCGATCAACGCCTGCACCGACTCCTCCAACGTAATGCGGCGGCCAATCAGCCGTTCGGGTGCCAGTTTGCCCGACTGGATCATCGCCAGCATGGCACCGTAGCGATGCGCCTGCATGCCGTGGCTGCCCAGAATTTCCAGCTCGTTGGCAATCACCTTGCTCATGGGGATGGCAGGCGTGCTGTAATCTGCCAGCATCAACCCTACCTGGACATGCTTGCCGCGCTTGCGCAAATTGCTAATAGAGTTGAAGCAGGTGGTGGGGTGGCCCAGCGCGTCCAGCGAGATGTGCGCGCCCCCTTGGGTGATCTCGACCACCGCTTCCACCACGTCGGCCACTTGATTGGCATTCACCGTAGCCACCGCCCCTAGCTGGCGCGCCAGGGCCAGCGCCTGCTCGGAAATATCCACCGCCACCACGTTGGCACCGGCTGCGCTGGCGATCATGATCGCCGACAGCCCCACGCCACCACAGCCGTGCACGGCCACCCACTGCCCGGCGGACACGCGGCCCTGGTCTATCACCGCACGAAAAGAGGTCACGAACCGGCAGCCCAGGCTGGCGGCGGTATCGAACGTCAGGGTGTCCGGCAGGGCGACCAGGTTTACGTCGGCGTAGTGAATGCTCACATTCTCGGCAAACGAGCCCCAGTGGGTAAAGCCCGGCTGAAACTGGTGATCGCACACCTGATGGTGACCCGCGTTGCACTCCGGGCAGGTGCCACAGCCGCCCACGAACGGCACGGTCACCCGATCCCCGACCCGCCACTTCGTCACGTCTTTGCCTACCGCTTCCACCACGCCGGACAGCTCATGGCCCGGCACATGGGGAAGCTGGATATCCGGGTCGTGGCCCATCCAACCGTGCCAATCGCTGCGGCATACGCCGTTGGCCATGACTTTGACCACGACGCCGTGGGGCTCGGGAGTCGGATCCGGCACCTGCTGAATAGTGGGCGGGGTAGAGAACTGCTCGAATACGACGGCTTTCATGGGCCACTCCTCAATATCTAGGCGGATGATTCGCTAAAGTGACTATAGCGAGCCTGACCTGAAATGAGCTTTCCATATCATGGACAACACTGACCAATGTGAAGCACTCTTTCTTTTTATAATGTGTATAAGAAAGGGACTTGCAATATGAGCTCACTGGATAAAAAAGACGCCAAATTAGCAGAATTACTTCAGTCAGACGGAAGGATGCCCAATGCGCGACTGGCTGAACAGCTGCATCTGAGCGAAGCCACCTGCTGGCGACGGCACAAACGCCTGGAAGAACTGGGGGTAATCGAAGGCTACCAAGCCATCTTCAATCGACGCAAAGTCGGTGCCAGCGTTCTGGCCTTTGTGCAAATTACCTGCACCCAACACAGCGAAGCCGCGACGGCGGAGTTCGAGCGCATCATCCAATCAAGCTCTCGGGTGCTAAGCTGCCACAACACCACCGGCGAGGCCGACTTCCTGCTACAGGTAGTCGCCAAAGACCTGGACGACTACAGCCACTTCGTCGAAACGGTGCTGCGCCAGCTGCCTGGGGTATCGAGCATCCGCTCCAACCTCTCGCTGAGGGAAATGAAAGCGACCAGTCATTTGCCGGTTGAGGAGTTGTTGGGGCTGTGAGCGAGGCAATGGAGAAGAGCGCTGAAAGAAGGTGTATTCAGCAGCCATAAGATGGATATAACCATGTCCATAAATGGCTAAAATAGCCTAAAATGGATATAGTAGTATCCAGATAAAGAAAGTGAGCTTATGCCCCGTGTTCTGTTGTTAGACGATACCGATGTTCAGCAGGCCTTTGCTGCCCACCTACGCAGGTTGCGTGAGCAGGCCAAGCTATCCCGTGCGGCGCTGGCGCAGCGCAGCAACGTGCCCGCCCCCACCATCAAGAAATTCGAAACGACCGGCCAGATATCCTTTCGCCAACTGCTGTTGCTCTGGCAAAGCCTGGATGACCTGGCACGGCTCTATGCGCTGACCCAACCCAATACCCTCGCCGCTAAACAGCCCTCCTCCATCGAAGAGGTGCTCAAAGAGGGTCTAGAAGTTTGAGCAGCGGTTGAACGTCAACGAACTAAGCTGATCGCGTTACTCAACCATCTGGCTCAACGCACTCCCGCGCGGTAGCTATCGGGCTCCAGCCAGAGCTGTTCGTGGAGATCGCCTTTCAGGAAAAATAGTTTCGGGCCCTTACGGAAGTTGAACAGGCGGAACAAATGATAGTGTTCAGAATGGGTGCGCGAACAGTTTAGCTCGTTAGGTGTGATGAAAAACGCGCACTCCTTGGCAAACGCGGTTGTTTTGACTTCGATCAGCCGGTCACGGCCGTCAGGCTCGAAGGAGCGGATATCGAACCCTAATCCATCGCCCTCAGTCACCGCGACGTGCTCTACCCGCTCAGCCAGCTTATCCAGCCCTGCTTGGAGCAGCCGATGCTGCTCAAACCGCATCACTAGGTGCTCACCTGCAAGCCCTAGCTCACGATTGCGGGTTTCCCGAGCCAGGTAGTCGCGTTTTTGCGGCGGGCGGACCGAATAATCAGCATGAAATTCGCGAACGCCTTGTTGCGGTGGTGTCGTTCTAGGAGGTTCGACAATGATACGTTCATCGACGATGCCAACGGTATCCACCACTGGGAGATCAGCAGCCAAACGTGCTGCTCGATCAACGAGCTCGTTGCCTAGCAACAGCTCCTCGACAACGTCAACTAGGCTTTGTTGATAGTTACTACGAGGCTTGTAGCCATCGACATAGGGGCAGTTAGCATCGCGCAACACTGCACTGATATTACAGTGCTTGAACTCAATGGCACCGGCCGAGCGGCCATCAAGCTGTGCCATCAGTGTTCGGTTAAGTGCACGCTTGTTATAACTTTGCCCGCTCAGTTCCGCTACTAACATCTGCCGGTAGGTAGCAACGGTTGCCTCTACCTCCCTTGCACTCCAAGCTATCGCTCGACTCATGTTCATCACTCAATATTCTGAATCTTAAAGTTGATCAAAAAAATAAACTTATAAAAATCAATAATTTAAATATAGATTACCGTAGATTAGACAGAATAACTACCCAAAACACTACCCACAAATCAATAGCTAAATACTGCTGCTGGGAGAGCTAGAATCAACCAATGATCGCAGCACTCACTACATCCAAGGCTCCTGAGTACTACCCCTAAAACACATGAGATGGGGTACGGTAACCTAGTCGCTTTCGAGGACATTCAATGGGCTTACTGACCGCCTTGTGCAGCTCAGAATCAGTAACGCCCCCTGGGGAAAGTATCTCTGTATCAGGCAACAGGCCTGCTCGTCACCCTCTAGCTGAAGGAGTAGAGGTCGCAAAAGTGAATATCTGTCGCCACCTCCTCGCATGCGGCTACGTGGATGGCGAACTCCCAACCGTTGTCCAGGACGACGGCTTTCATCGCTCTCCGCCGAGGTTTCATAAGCTGAATACGACAGCGCCCAAGCCGGACATAACGAGACCCTGGCCAGCAGCGCTTCAAATAGATAGCCAGTACAGCGTGATTAAGTCTCCTTCCCGTGCCCAATGAAGCGAGGCTCCGTGACGCCAGCCAAACGATGCTCGCCTAAGCGGTTAGAGACCCTACCAAGCTCTACGCTCCTGGCACGGACTCGGTTCTATTGCGCTACTCAGGCTAGAAATATGCTGATAGAGATCGCACTGCTGGCCTTATCATCCCTAATCAAGAGGTAGATCCATTTGTAGCTGACGCTCATGTCGATCAAAGGGACTATGAAACCGTTGATCAGCATTGGACTCTTTTCCTCGTGGAAATGTAAGGCGGCGAGATAATTATGCTGGGTAAGCGCTACATCTGCTTCTTGGCGTTACGATGTAGATGGTAACTATGTTGCTGCGCCTGTTCGGACTAATAACCTTTAGTTGTTGCATCACGACCCAGCTACCGACTCACCTTGCTACCACAAATGACAAAGGCTATCGCGACACGACTATGGCTCATGCCTATCCCCCATATAAACATTAACCTGTTATCGCGGGCCTGGTTTGGGTGTCGGTATGCCATGCTTAACTTTGATCAGTACAGCAGAAAAACCGGCGTTAGACTTCTTGCTTATACCATGCGATTCAAAGTGCTGCGATTATTTCATGATTCCAGGAAACTATGTGCAGAAAACTGTGCGATAATGAAGTGAGACTTCGACCAACAGATGAAGCTCTTTTCATTAGTAGTCGAGTAAACTTGTCACTCCTTTACCAGACGATCCACTTTGAATATTATTAAAGAGTTTAACGTCTTTGCCTTTATTTTCATTAACTCGCTGATGAATAAGCCAAGTTTTAAGAATCATATTTTTTATTGATCTTATTAATAGAAGAAGCACTAAAAGAAATAAAAATACACTGAAATAACCTGCATCATATACAATTATTTTTATAATGTTTTTTTCTAATATTTAGCGACTAATTTACGCGCCTGAGCTAGATTCTCTACTCGACTAGTTAGCGTTTCGCCTTTAAAGCGAACAAGATTCAATTCCGTTAAATGAGAAGCAAAAGTGGCTGAGTATGATATCATCAGTGCTTCGTACTCTGCTATATCACCAGCTTCTAAAGGCGAGCTATCTGCTCCTCCCACCTTGACCTCTAAAGCGCAACGCTGATCAATTTGCTCTGTCACTGCCACCATTAATTTTTCAATCACTCGTTGATATGCTTGCTCACGTTGCTCGTATTTTGAACGCTGTTTTTTTAATTGCTGCTGATAAGTTGCTTTTTCCTTCTGGACGTTTGCTGCAGCACGCTGATAGTCTTTCCAGGCGTCTTCAATTACTGTGCTCAGCTCTTTTACTTTAGAGTTATTGTGCTTCTTGGAAAGCTTTTCTAGCGTCGTCAAGGTAGCGACAGGTAACACAAATGTCGCCGATTTTTTATCACGTTGTTGGCGCACCTTTTTCTGCCGCCATGCATTCCTCAATTTCCCATAATGCTCGCGAAACAATGGGTCATGCATATTCTTTTCAATGGCATTGATTAAAGCGCCAGCACCTCCGGTTTGCGAAAGCCAACCATCTCTCAATGCTCGTTGAAACCCCACATGCCTACTCCTGAGGTAATCGGTTATCCAGTTCAGTTGAACGGAATCTTTGCTATCAATCCAGGCATGCGGAGATGTTGTCATAAAGTGATACGTCACGTTAGTCAGCGGAGGGTTGAGAAGGAAGGTAGCTAGCAATACGCATTGAGTATAAGCCGCTCGTTGTGTTGCCTCAACACACTGGCTGAAAATCCACTTCACCTTTTTAGAAAATTGCATAACACAGTCGTGTGACTAAGTCGCACAACACGGCATGTGACTTAGTCACACGACACAGCATGTGACTTAGTCATATTTTAGAGTGATACAAAAAAATACCCTTTTTTATATTCCTAAAAAAGGGTATTTTTAGCGAGTATAAAATGGCGTATCACATGCCCTGCAGGAGGCAAGAATGGACTATCAGCTATTTTATTATGAGGACACAAATTTATCGGCCGAGGCGCGCTGGTTTCTATGGCAGTGGGAATGCTATATAGGATTGTACGAACCTATCGAGGGTACAGTCAAAGCTGTGCTGTCCCACTTGAAGATGCCGCTTCGGCAGGGGCAAAAGACCCTGCTTGAGCTTAAAAATGCTGGTGTTGTCTATGCCGCCCCTATAACAAGAGGCAGGGGACGACCGAGCTATCGATACAGCATTGCGCAGACGCTGCTTTCAACCTTACAAGGCCTACCTAACGAAGCCCCCCTCTCAACAGAACATATCGAGCACATCAGCCAATATGATCCACTTCCTGTCGGAGGACCGGCCAGAGAAGTGGATCAGGGCATAGCGAATGTTGGAGCATGTTCAGTAGACCACAAAGCAATAACACCCACTTCACTGACACCACAAGAAAGCGATGAGGAGCAAAAAAAAGTACCACTGTCAGTCAGACAGCCAAATTTGCACCATAGCCATCAACGTAAAGAACAACTAACGCGAACCAATCGCTGGTTACTATTAGTACTATTGGCGCGCTCAGATATGCCAGGTATCGTGACAGACCTGAGCAGCATAAAATTGCAACGTATTTTAGGAATGTCGACTAATCAGCTTACGAGCCAACTCAGAAAACTCCAAAAACTCGGTGTCATGGCACATTATCAGCCAGGTCAAGCAGGCAAGCTATTGGGCAAGCGCATGACTTCAATCTACCAGCTAGACCTTTCACATCCATTACTCGGGCATTCAGATAAGGTATCAACATCGCTTTACTATCCTTTATCACGCACTCATATTGCTACTGAGCTAAATTACGGCATAATTGACGCACTAATGGCTTATGGTGTCAGCTTGATACACATGGAAAAATTGTCTTATAAAGCTGAAATAATTAAAGCAGAAATATCACATAAGGTGCAGGACAGAAAAGCAAACTCACCACTTTTTTTGTCAGACAATTTAAAATCACTAAAAAAACTTTCAGAAAGCTTTAATGAGAGCCAAAAGGCTCTATCATACGCTGAAGATATTCTACCGGCACTGCATCATCTTTCCCCAACGATCAAATCATTTGTGCAAAACTGTAATACACTCAAATTGGATTGGTTGCGCGTCCATATCCATAATGAAGCTATGCAAATGCTATCAAAACAATGGTTGTACTTATGGGATGGTGACACCTTGCCAAAAACTCCCAATGCAGAAAAACACCCAGAAGCAGCATTGCGGCATGAGCTTGCACGTCGTTTAGCAAGTAACTTTCATCGTCAGCTAAGAGAGCATTCTGAAAAGCATCACGATATCGAGCTTGAGTCTTTAAACTACACATTAACACCTATCTATATCTCAGGAAGTAATCAGGAGCAGCCTTTAGCCTTAGTATTACGATGCTTTTCCCTAAGCACTAATGGCATTGGTTATTTACCAGATACCATTATACACGGCACATCAATACTATTTAGCTTGAGGAAGTATTGGAAACAGCACTATCCAAGGGTCATATCAACACCAACCCACTGATGACTCATAGAGAGGTGCCATGAAAATACTGCACCGAATTAACAATTTTCTATGGCTTTTTATAAAAATAATAATTGATCAGGTCATGAGTAATTTTTTGAAAATGTCTAATCGCTAAGACATGGAAGAGACTTACGAAGTCCAGTGTGCTGCATGACACCAAAGCCGCTCTCCAATTAAAAAATACTCACCTGCCTCATCTCATGAACGAATAACAGGAGTTCGTCATGAGCAACCGATTAATCCGCATCAAAGACGTCATGGATCGCACTGGGCTGGCTAGATCGACGGTCTACAAGTACATCAGCCTGAGGCAGTTCCCTCAGCCAATCAAGCTGGGCACTCGGGCCGTTGCCTGGGTCGAGCGTGAAGTGGAAGCCTGGATCTGCGAAAGCATCGAGCGCAGAGATGAAGCAGTGCTGAAGTAACTCTACCTTTTTCCTCATTTAATTGAAGAGTGATTATTCGCTGACGGCGGCTCACTCCCACCAGCAACCATCAGTACCTATCGGTCACTACCCATTCCCAAGAACCTTGTTTAATTATTATTAGTTAAATCAAAGGGTAATGGGAGGGGCATCAAGCCCCGTACCTGAGTAGCGAGCGTAAAGGTAGCCATCCACACGTATCCGTCTCAATGAATCCAGCCTCCGCTGGAGGCTTCGTCGTGCCTGACATACATGCTCATGCCTACGAAGGCATGGGTCGATCTCACTATCGAGGTAATTCAAATGCTTCAACGACACCCATCAAACGCTAATTTGTGCTTGAACGCTGCTCCTACCTTCAACGGGCTTGCTCTCCAAGTAAAACATCTCCCAATGGCCGATGAATACCTTCAGGCCCTTTACAATACAATGCACAAGGCTCTCGCTGACTACCCTCGCGTGCTAGCCTTCAGGGTCGATCCTGTCATTCCCACAACGATAAGCGAACGGATGAGGCCGGAGGATCACAAAGGCCTTATCGCAAGGTTCACCGCTTCCTTTAAAGCGATTATCAAACATGATCGTGAGAGTAAACGCCAAGCTGGCTGGGTGCCTGACACTAAGGTGCGATACGTGTGGTGCCGCGAGGTTGGCCTTAACGGCAAGCCGCACTATCACTTCTTCTTCCTACTAAATCGTGACGCGTATCACATGCCAGGTAAGGCAGGCTCTCAAAACGAGAACCTTATCAGCCGGGTGTCACGTGCTTGGTACAGCGCGCTGGGAATCACGTGGAACCCTCAAGAGCCATGGGTACACGTACCTGCTAACCCGTACTACTGGATCGACCGAGGTGACCTGTCTAGCTTTGAGCAGGCTTTCACACGCGCTTCGTATCTCTGCAAAGCGAATACAAAGCAGTACGGGCTAGGTGTACGAGCGTTTGGAACCAGTCGTCACTGAAGGCCTCATTATGATCATTGAGCAAAGCTGCTAAGCAGCGCTTTGCCCACATGCCCCCACACCGCTAAACTCGGCTCACTATTTTGTGGGGGCTAGGTATCCGCCATGCCCACGGTTACTGCCATACATGGAATCATCAATGAGCCACACTGTTACGCTGGTACAAGCGCCAAGCCGAACAAAAAATAAAAGAGAAAGTAACGCGTTTTGCCCCCGCTGTGGGGGTATCGCCCATGGGCGTCGGCATTCGCACGTTTAAATCACGCTGGGGCAGCTGCACCGCCAAAGGCAAGCTGGAGTTTAACTGGCAGATCATGATGGCCCCCAACCGCATGGTGGATTACGTGGTAATGCACGAGCTTTGCCACCTGATTCGCCACGACCACTCCCCAAAGTTTTGGAATGAGCTTGAGCGAGTGATGCCGGACTATCAGCTGTGCCGTGAGTGGTTGAGGGAAAATGCGGAAAGGGTGCGGCTTTGATGCTATCTATTTTTTTATTTATCAAGTACTTACACCGAATATAGGCAAGCTTATGATCTAAGGTCTTCTATCGACTGCGCCATATCCTCAGCCAAAGCATGCACTGATGCGCTGCATACATCGCGTTGGGCAAACGCCCGCAATCCCATGACATCCGCTTGAAAGCGGCGGCCCAATCTTGCGGGATCGTATTGGGTGTCTAGTTCTCCTAGTTGTTGTGCAGCCGTAAATTGCTGAGTGAAGCAGTTCTCCATGCCTGTGAGTAACTCGTTTGCTTTCTGACGTGCTGCGTGCTCACGCTCTCCTAGCTCCAGCACGCTTTTGACGAGCAAACAGGCTCGACAAGAGAGCTCTTGTTCAGAAAGCTTGCCCAGTTGACGAAGGTAGGCCGCTAATCCTAACAGCGGAGAATCATATCCGCTGAGAGTGCGCTGAAGCTCACGTAGTGCCATTCGTGCATAGCGCTCTAGTGACTCCTGAAAAAGGGCATCTTTGCTCCCAAAGGCAGCATAAATACTGCCTGGACGCATATCGAGGGCTTTTTCCAGGTCTTTGAGTGAGGTGGCGTGAAACCCTTTGCGCCAAAAAAGTTGTAACGCACGTTCCAATGAGTCTTGTCGGTTATGCAGGGTAGCGCGAGGCATCAGTATGTCCAGCGGGTGAAAAAGTAAGCATATCAATTTGAGCGATCACTCAATTTTATCTTGAGCAATCGCTCAAGTACAGCTACAGTCTTGCTCGATGAAGGCCTTACCCATTGCGTCTTTTTTTGAGCGATCACTCAAAATCATGCTACTGCCTATGGCAAGACATCTTTTTTGTTGAGTTAAGTAAAGGAGTCGTTACATGACCGATTTTACGCTTCACGATAAGCAGAGCGCCCCACAACCCAGCCAAAAGCTATTGGATACATCGATTCAAGCATTCGGCATGATTCCTGGCTTACACGCCGTTATGGCTGAAGCGCCGGGGCTATTGGAGGGATATCAAAAGTTGCACCAGCTAGCACTGGATAGCAGTTTTAATAAGGAAGAAATTACCGTGGTTTGGCAGACCATCAATGTTGAACATGCCTGTCACTACTGCGTTCCTGCACATACGGGCATTGCGAAATCCATGAATGTGGACGATGCCATCACTGAGGCGCTGCGAAACGAGACTCCGCTCCCCACAGAGCGTTTGGAAGCGCTGCGTAATTTTACGCTTTCCGTAGTGCGTGGTCGTGGCAATGTAGATGAAAATGACGTACAGGCCTTCCTTGCGGCTGGCTTTACAAGACGTCACATTCTTGAGGTCGTACTTGTTACAGCGCAGAAAGTCATGAGCAACTATACCAACCATCTAGCCGACACGCCGGTTGATGAACCCTTCAAAAAATTTGAGTGGCATAAGGCTAATTAATAAATGTATCGCGAGAAGCGGCGCTCCAGCGTCGCTTCTTGTTTTTGGAATAAGGTTATTTAATAGTGGCGACACTATTCAAGATCTTGAATACAAGAAAAAAGGCTCCTGCTGGAGCCAATAAAAGGGAACAAGCCAGAAAGAATTAGGCCTTCCATGGTGGGGTGACATCCTTGTCTAGAGGCTTCATGCCATAACATAGATTAATCTAGACGATATTTTGCGCCGCATCAAATTAGACATCCATTGTTTAGCCTGTGCTGTCGCTTCTTCTCTAAAGGGTCGTCTGATCTATTACGCTCCTTACTCGCCCTGCTGTCATCGTCTTCCAGTGCTCAATCGCACAAGTAACCATATCCATCGGCGAGTGCCGGATCTAGCCTTCCTTGAGCATCTGTTAATACTTTAGCTAATTCAGCACTTTTTCAACTGTTATGATGGCTAGACTCCTTCATAAGACATAGGCGATACGCGATCGCGTGGAACCTTCGCCTGTTAGGTACCGTTCATGACATCGATATCGAATAACACCATCGCTCCAAGACGTCGCGTACAGAACTCGCTCCTGCGCATGATCACAATCCCCTTCGCGACGCTACGTGGACGCTTGGTTGTGGGGGCCGTGGTGCTGTGGGGTCTGCTTTGCCTAATCGTACTTGCGTTTGGCTGGCAGGCGGGCAAGTTCCTGGTGAATGAAACCAACCACCAGCATCTGCGCTACGAGGCAGAGCTCATTAGCCACTCCATCACGCGTCAGGTGAATGAGCGTTTCAGCGAACTGGAGCGTTTGGCAGAGAGGATGTCGCTTCCCAGGCAAGGAGCTCTACTCGAACAGCACGCGTACACGATGGAGCCTCTCTTTGAAGCGCTGATAGCCTTTGATCTAAGCAGCGATGTCGTAGATGAATGGCCTGCCGACGGGGGGCGGAGCGGTAACAACTTTGCTGATCGTGAATACGCTCGGTTTATGCATGCGTTCAAAATGCCTTATGTCAGCGCCCCCCTGGTTGGACGCATTACTAACACGCCGCTAGTCCTGATGCTGGTTCCCCTCCACGATGACGCGGGTCGCTACACAGGTTTTCTAGGTGGCTTGGTTGACCTTAGGCAAAGCCAGCTGTTTAACAGCTTTGATCAGCTCCGCTTAGGTGATGGCGGCTACGTGACGATTACAACAGCGTCTGGCCAACGTATTTACGCTCCGTATCAGCAAGAAGCCATTGTCACACTACCTGACACCATTTCACCCGACTTGGAGCAGGCGTTAGATGGTTGGGAAGGCGAGAGTGTGGGACGGTCTTTGGCTGGCGAATCCCAACTGGTCGCCTATCGGCAAATATGGCCTGCGAACTGGATCGTAGGCGTACATCTGCCGCAAACCCAAGCCGAAGCCCCGCTGGTGGCGGGCATGAAGCAAATTACTATTTACGTCTGGGGCGTACTCGTACTGATTTTACCCTTGGTGTGGGGAGTGATTTGGTTAGCTTTACGCCCGTTGGCGCATCTCGCTCGGCAGATTCAAGAACTTCAAGACGGGCACCGCGCTGTGCTGACTATCCCCACCACGATGAAGGAGCTGCGCCGCGTTATAGATGTGATTAACAGTACCGAAGCTGCACGCCAAGCAAGCTTGCACGACTTAGCGGAGAGGGAGGCCTTGCTGAGAGGAACCTTATCCGCGTCGCCTCAAGGTACGTTCGTGACGAACCCTCGCGGTCAACTGACCTTTATCAACGACGCGCTGCACGAGATCTTAGGTGAGGAAACACCCCGCAACCTGCAAGACTGGAGCGACCGCATTCATCACGATGACCGCCCAGAGGTAAGAACCGCTTGGTTACGTAGCCTCGTTAAACAAACGGATTTTGCGCGTCAGTTTCGCTTCTTGAATACCGATGGAGAGATGTACTGGTTAGATGTGCAAACAGCGGCTGTGCGTGTCGATGATCAGTTTATTGGCACCGTGGGTACGGTACGCGATATCACTCAACACCATCACGACTATGCTCAGAAGCGCTGGGAAGCAGAGCATGATCCTCTTACCCATCTACTCAATCGTCGCGGGCTGACGAGGCATCTTGAAGAGTTGCTGATGCAGTGGCAGTCCAAAGACAAACCGACCGCCGTCATGCTGTTTGATTTAGATCGTTTCAAGCCAGTCAACGATCAAGGAGGCCATGCGTTAGGCGATCAGATGCTTCAACAGATTGCGCGTATCGTACAGAGCGAGATTCGCAGCAGTGACTATGCCGCCCGCCAGGGGGGAGATGAATTTGCCGTGTTACTGCCGGGCTGTACGCCCGCACGGGCGCTCACCATCGCCGAATCTCTGCGTGCCAGTATTGCCGCTAGCTTTATCGAAGCGGAGGGTCATCAATGGCAAGTCACCGCCAGTATCGGGGTCAGCCATTTCCGCCCAGAGGATACGACGATCGACGATGTGCTCAACCGCGCTGACGCTGCGAGCTATCGCGCAAAGCAAAGCGGACGAAACAGAGTCGAGGAAGATGTTAATGTATAGCAGGCAAACTCAATCTTTATTTCAAAGCCGATAGAGAAAGCAATTTAACAAACAATAAAGTTCCCACTCTTAGGATCGGCGGGGCCGCAGATCGCTCAGTTAAGCGCCGTGCGGCCCCCACCCACGTTATGAGATCAGGCCATGTTGACGACCACTCTTCCCCTGACCTTACCTGCAAGCAGGTCTTCTGCGACGCCAATGGCTTGCGTTAGATCGATGGGCCGAGTAATCGCTTCCAATTGATGAGGGCTCAGTAGCTCTCCTAAGCGACGCCAAGCCTCGACACGGTGAGCCAACGGCCTCATGACGCTATCGATACCCACGAGCGTGACACCGCGTAAAATGAAGGGGGCAACGCTGGTGGGTAAATCCATCCCCTGCGCGAGTCCACAGCACGCCACGGTGCCGCCATATTTGGTGGAAGCCAGCACGTTGGCAAGGGTGTGGCTGCCCACAGAGTCAATGGCCCCCGCCCACCGCTCTTTGGCCAGTGGGCGTCCGGGATCGGAGAGCTCACGACGGTCTATGACATTCTCAGCTCCCAGCTCGACAAGATAGGGTGCTTCCTCTTGACGCCCCGTAGAGGCAACGACGCGATAGCCTAAGCGAGCCAGCAGCGTAATCGCGTAGCTGCCCACGCCGCCGCTCGCGCCGGTGACCAAAATTTCTCCTTGGTCAGGCGTAACGCCGCGCTCTTCCAGTGCCATGACCGCTAGCATTGCTGTATAGCCTGCTGTGCCAATGGCCATCGACTGATAAGGCGTAAACGCTGACGGCTGTGGAATGAGCCAGCGGCTGTCTAAGCGCGCCTTCTCGGCCAATCCCCCCCAATGCTTTTCGCCTACGCCCCAGCCGTTAAGCAGCACCGTATCCCCTGGCTTGAAGTCAGGCGAGGCGGAATGCTCGACGACCCCTGATAGATCAATGCCGGGCACCATAGGAAACTGCTTCACCACCGGCCCTTTGCCTGTAATGGCCAAAGCGTCTTTGTAGTTAAGCGTACTGCAATGCACGCTGACAGTAACGTCGCCTTCAGGTAACGATGCTTCGTCCAGCGAGGTAATGGCTACCTGCTGCTTACCCTCTGCCTTATCGATCAGCAATGCTTTGAACATGTTGCACCTCTTTTATAGACGGTCGTCTATTAAGTGATAAAAAAATTACGGAGATATTCCGTCTAAAAACGTATCCAGAAAGATATCGAGTGGGCGCGTTTGCGCTTCAAGCCGCGCACGCATGACAGCACCTTCCCAGCCAATCCAAAAAGCCTCAGCGAGTCGATCGCAATCTGCTGAAGAAATGATGTCGCCCAGTCGTTGGGCTTCACGTAAACATACCGCTAGTCGCTGTTGCCAGTCGGTCAATATCGATTGCAGGCATGTACGATAGCCCTCGGGAAGACCATTCACTTCTTGACCCAAGTTGCCGACCAAACAGCCGCGCTGAAAATCGTGACGCTGCATGCCTTCCTTGGCATCTGCTACGAAAGCTTTGATACGCAACAACGGTGGTAGCGTGTCGTTGAGCAAATGACGATCCAATTTTTTGGCAAAGTAGGCGCCGTAATGCTCTAAAACGGCGTAACCAAATGCCTCTTTACTGGAAAAGTAGTAATAGAAAGACCCTTTAGGAACGCCGACGCGCTTGAGGATGCCATCGATGCCCGCATTGGCAAACCCCTGCTCCGTCAGCACTTCGGTCCCGCTTCTAATCAACGCAGCACGCGTATCCACATGATGATGTGGATGCTTAGGAGGGCGGCCACGCCGCTTGATGGGAGAGGTATGATTCATAAGAAGAAATATAGACTGTCCGTCTATAAAATAAAACCCATGAGTCAATCTTTGATTTGATAATTGAGTAGGCATCGCTAAAGAAAACGAAGTCACGTTCACAGCTATTAATGAGAAAGTGTGCAAAATGCTTAAAAAACAGATGCACAAAAAGTGCGATGCTATCGCATGGCCAGTTGTGACCCCATCTATTCTCCACTAAGATCAACCTATCCCCCCTGGGGGGATATGTGGCGTCGCAATGCTCGGTAGTGCATACGCTGAATATAGTCTTCTTTCCTTAGGTACGCCCTTCATGCATCACCACCGCCTTGACCAATGGCAACACGACCATACGTTTGGTCAGGACCATAAACGCTCCGGTGAGTCGCGGACGCTCATTGTGGTCGGGCTGACCCTGGCCATGATGGTGTGGGAAATTACGGCGGGGGTGATATACGGATCAATGGCGCTGCTGGCCGATGGGTTGCACATGGGCTCTCATGCGGTGGCACTGGGCATTGCCGCCTTCGCGTATGCCTATGCCCGGAAGCAGGCTACAAGTGATCGGTTCTCGTTTGGCACCGGAAAGGTCAACGCGTTGGGCGGGTTTACAGGCGCGATACTGCTGGCCGTATTCGCCCTGTACATGGTGATAGAAAGCGTGGGCCGCTTTATTGAACCTGTTGAGATCTCGTTTAATGGCGCTATTTTTGTCGCGTTTATAGGTTTGGTAGTCAACGGTATTTCTGCCTGGATATTAGGCGAGGCCGATCATGACCACCATCATGGGCACGATCACGATCATGACCACAGCCATCATCATGACCATAATCGTCGTGCCGCTTACCTGCATGTATTGGCGGATGCACTGACATCAGTGCTCGCGATTGTGGCGTTGCTGGCGGGTAAGTATGCGGGGTGGGGATGGATGGATCCTGCCATGGGGATTGTAGGCGCTATCTTGGTTACCCGCTGGTCATGGCAGTTGCTAAAAGAGACATCGACGGTATTACTGGATCATCAGCATCAATCGATGGAAAACGCCATCAAACAGGCCGTTGAGAACGAAGATGCCTGTGTTACTGATCTTCATGTGTGGTCGATTGGCCCCAATATTTATGCCGCTATCGTCTCCATCGTGGCCCATGAACCCGAGTCGCCCTCGGCTTACAAACGCCATATCCAGGCCCATTGTTCTTCTCTCGTTCACATCACCGTTGAGATATTGCCCTGTGAGGAAGAGCAGAACGCTAGCATAACGTTAGCTCCTCACAGATAACGCGCAATCGCTTTGAAATCGTCGACATGGTGTTGCTGTTCCGGAGAGAGCGGCCTAAGGGCGTCATCCAGACAGTGCTCAATATGGTCATGGATCAATACGCGCTTAGCCTGTTGGACGGCTTTCTCGACCGCGTGGAGCTGCTGCGCGATGTCGAGGCAGTGGCGACCCTCTTCCATCATGTGCGTCACGCTTTGTAGATGGCCGCGAGCGCGATTTAGCCGCTTGATGATATCGGGATGCGACTGGTGGGTATGCGGTGTCATGTTCTTTTCCTTTTCATTGTTTCTATCCCCCTAGGGGGGATGTTAATCTATTGGTATCATGCTGCCAACGCTCGCTTTAAAGCAGCATGTATTGTTCGATTGTCACTTTCACTCTGGTTGTTTTTTCCATGCTCCATCGGCTTCGCCACCGTCTTGGCTATCTGATGTTTTTACTAGTGTTCTTGCCTAGCTTGGTCATTACCAGCATTGGCGAGGCGCAAGCGCATGGGGCGGCGAGCATAGTCAGCGACCATACGAGTGATCTCAGTGGCCATGGGCATACCCATGGCCACATGCATGAAGACGGTCACCAATTCCCCCATGAGAGTGGCAGTCACTTCCACGAACAAGCAGACCGGTTGGGGGCGAGCATTGCCATTGCACCCAACGTCCGTCATGCCCAGCGGCTAGGCGAACGCCGCGGTTCCCCTCAGCGTCGTGTCTATCGCTTGGAGCGTCCTCCACGGCCAGTCGTCGCGTGATGACTGGGGCCATCTATCCGATGGCCAATACTAATGATAGACCCGTGGAGGTTGCATGTTTCCATCCCAAGTAAGGGGTGCGCTCGGCTTGCCTATGATGGCCCGACGCCACGCCTTAGCCTTTCTAACCCTGCTGTTAATGCTACTGGGAGCCAGTGGCGAGGCGCTTGCTCACGCGGTGGCTGAAGGTGACAAGGGCTATATCCAAGAGATCTATGGCGTTCATCTGATCTCGTTTATGTATCTCGGTGCCAAGCACATGGTAACGGGGTATGACCACATCCTGTTTTTGTTAGGGGTCATCTTTTTCCTCTACCGAATGCAGCATATCGCTATTTACGTCAGCCTCTTTGCCATCGGTCACTCGACAACGATGCTGTTAGGGGTGTACTTCAATATCGGCATCAATAGCTACCTAATTGACG
This sequence comes from Halomonas sp. McD50-4, assembly GCF_022348135.1. NCBI lineage: Bacteria > Pseudomonadati > Pseudomonadota > Gammaproteobacteria > Oceanospirillales > Halomonadaceae > Halomonas > Halomonas sp. McD50-4. Next base: position 24,956 of record NZ_JAKRFG010000020.1, read on the forward strand.
CCATCATCGGACTCTCCGTTGTCTACAAGGCGCTCGATAACATCGGGGCGTATCAGCGCTGGTTCGGCTTTCAGCCCAATACCAAGGTCGCCACACTGGTGTTCGGTCTGTTTCACGGCTTTGGCCTGTCGAGCAAGATCATTGAGTACGATATCTCGTCCGATGGTCTCGTCCCTAACCTCCTGGCATTCAACGTAGGCGTCGAGATCGGCCAGCTACTAGCGTTGAGCGCCATTCTCATTGTGATGGGCTTCTGGCGACGCACGACGGGCTTCTTACGCCACGCGTATACCGCCAACGTCGCCATGATGTGTGCTGGTTTTATGCTGGTGGGTTATCAACTCACCAGCTATTTCATTGCCTAATTAAGGGATTCCCCGATGTATAACACTGATCTTCCAACCCGTGCCGAACTGCCGTCAACGGGTAAGTTACTTCGCTCGACGCTGATGGCAGCCGTCATTGCCGTCGTTTTGTTGATCACCGTCGTACTGCCTGCGGAGTATGCCATTGACCCCACCGGCGCTGGGCGTTTGTTGGGGCTGACTGAGATGGGCGAAATCAAGACCCAGTTGGCTGAGGAAGCCGAGCTTGACCAGGCCAACGATCAAGCCATGGCCCAACAGGCGTCTCAACCCTCGGCATCTCAAGAGATCGTCAGTGATCGCCAGCCTGCGCCGGTAAACGATGCTGTTGCTCAGACTGCGACGTCCGAGGCAGAGATAGCTCTCCAAACAGCCAATTCAGCCTCAGCTAGTGATCCCGTAGCACCTTCACTCGAAGATTCTGACAGGGTGATGACCGATGCCAGCATGGCACTGGCGGAGGCATTAGCGACGGAGGAAGCTGCTTCACAGACGGCGCAAGCGGAAGAAGCGTCCCCGTGGAGCGATGAGGTGAGCTTTACCCTGACGCCAGGAGAAGGCACGGAGTACAAACTCACCATGCAAGAAGGGGCGGTGGCGACGTTTGCTTGGGTATCCGAAGGTGGCCCCGTCAACTTTGACACACACGGTGATGGCAATGGGAACTCCATCAGCTACGAGAAAGGACGTGGCGTGCCCGAAGATGAAGGTGAGCTTGAAGCTGCTTTCACCGGCAATCACGGCTGGTTCTTCCGCAACCGTAATGACAACGATGTGACCATTGTTTTGCGTGTGGGAGGTGATTACGGCGAGTTAGTGAAAGCCCTGTAACGGATTAGCCCCTAGCACTCTTTGGAGTATTAGGGGCATTCTTTGCACCAGCATCATTAAATGCTCGGCATCGCTATTTATTTATTGTTATACCGCTTGGTAATAAATTAACTTAAAAATTATTAAATGAGATAGTGGGCTAGGTTATCAGAAGTATTTAGACATATATGCGAAAGATATTAAGATCAGCTTTTGGCCGATATCTGCAGTCAGCCATGAATTGGCCTCTCACTCCTCGGGGGCAAAACTACGCTCTACATCGTGGGCACTGATAATATTGGCAATGCGGCCTAAGCGGTCAGTTCACTTACGAGGCGCCCCACTTCAGGAAGTATCACAGGCGTTGCTCAGCACGTGGGGACGATTTATTTGGCTATTCACTCATTCAAAGCGCTTAGGTTTTATGCGCGGATATAAGCCCAGCCTTTTGCTTGGAGTTCAGCAAGTGTAACCACTGCCGCCGCTACCTCAGTGAGGGCACGGGTATTGTCGAGTCCTTGTGCCACAAGGGAGTTGCGGCATAGCCTTAGCATTGTGTCGGTTTTGTCAGGAGTGGTCAGGGCGGCGGCAACAGCGCTAGCATTAGCGACAATCAGTACCTCAGCATCTGGCCGGGCCTTTTGCAAGTTGACGGCATTACGGCGGGCGCGAATCAAGGCCTCAGCCGTGGGTGCGTGAAGCAGCACGTGAAGGGGCGGCATGGTTATCTCCGAGAAAAAACGCGTGATCAGTGGTTGCCGATAATCGTTTCGACACGCTGCACAAGAGGTGCGAATTCGGGTTGGTCACGGCGATCATCAAGAGGCATGTCGACTTCAAGAGTCTCAACCACCCGTGCTGGCTGATCCATCTCGCCATTACCTAGTACCATCACCCGGTCGGCAAGCAGGACGGCTTCCTCTATATCGTGAGTGATAAAGACAATGGCGGCTTCGGTACGTCGACGTAGCTCAACCAACTCCTGTTGAAGTCGGCGCCGAGTGATGGCGTCAAGCGCAGAGAAGGGCTCGTCCATGAACAGCACCCTGGGCTGAACAGCAAGCGCCCGGGCAATGCCGACCCGCTGTTGCTGGCCACCCGAGAGCGTATGGGGCCAGCGTTCAGCGAATTCATCAAGCCCCACTAGCGCCAGAGGCTCCAAAGCGCGGCGGCGGCGCTCGGCTTTAGAAAGCGAAAGGCCCTCCAAGCCTAATTCCACGTTACCCCGTACTCTGCGCCAAGGAAAAAGCCTTGGTGCCTGAAAAACCATTGACCAGGCGCGAGTGTCTGGTGTGATGGCTTCGGGTATCTCTACTCGTCCCGATTGTGGGGCAAGCAATCCAGCCAATGCTCGCAGTAGGGTCGACTTTCCAACCCCTGAAGCACCCACAACGGCCACGAACTCCTGAGGGTGCAGTGTCAGATCAACACCGGCCAAGACGGTGGTATCGTCAAAACCTAGGCTGACGTTTCGTGCGCTGAGCACCGGGTGCATCGTCATGCTAGTGTCGGTCATGATTGCCACCTTAGTAATCTGCGCTGCACTACCATGAACAGGAAGTCGAAGGTTGCGTAAAGGGCGGCAATGGTCAGCATGTAAACCACCACGATATCAGTCGCCAGCAGGCTAGAAGCCTCCATCATGCGCTGGCCAATACCAGGGATGCCGAACAGCTCAGCGGCCACCACGGTCATCCAACCCTGACCGAGTCCGGCACGCAGACCGCTGAGAATACCTGGGGCCGCCGCAGGCAAGCTGACCTTGGTCAACCGAGCCAGAAAACGCTGCTGACCAAAGGCGCGTGCCACTTCGTCATAGCCAGGATCAATCGAGTGCACAGCGCTGTAGCTGGCGAAGTAATTGATCCAGAAAACGCCAATGCTGATGATGAAGGCGGCTGCAGAAGGATTTATGCCGAACCAAATGATGGCGAAAGGAATCCATGCCAGCGGCGGAATGGGGCGTAGTAATCTAGCAAGCCAAGCATGCGCAGCATTAAACCTGGGCAGCAGCGCAGCGGATATGCCCACGGCAATGCCTAAAGTCGAACCAAGTAACACGCCCACGCTGTAGTGGCTAAGGCTTGAGCGCACTACGTCAAACCAGATGCCATCGAGCAGTTCAAGCCACAGTACACCGGGAATGGATGACGGCAATGGCACCAAGCTGCCGGGCAACAGACCACTTCGCAGCGAAAGTTCCCAGAAAAGCAGAAAGCCGGTCAGCCCCAGTACACTATAGAGAGTGCGTTGGGCGCGTGTCATGCCTACCATCATTTGCTGTCACGTTCCGCGATGACGGCGTCATACAAGGACGTATCAAACAGGGCGTCGAGATCCACAGGCTCATTTAAAGAGCCTTGTTCGATCTGAAAGTCATGCATCCGCCGAGTGCCCTCGCGAATGGCGTGAGGATCACTACCGTAATTAGATGAGGGAGAGGCGAGCGCCATTTCTACAGTTTCCAGAGGAATCAATCGCTTGCCGACGAATTCGCGGACATGGGGTGCTGCACTGTTGGGATTTTCAACGAGCATCTCGGTGGCTCGTACATGCAGTGCCATTAACGCCTGCATAGCCTCAGGATGGTCCGCCAGCGCGGCTTCACGAGCAGCCAATACCGCCCCCGGCTGGCCTGGAAGCATGGCATCGGCGCGGGCCACCACGCGGGCCTGATTGTCACGTTGCTGCACGGTGGTGAGAATGGGCTCCAAAATAGAGGCGGCATCTACGGCACCCGCGAGCAGTGCCTGTTGGACGCGGTCGGCACCCATGGCGACGATCTCAACGGCTTCCAAACCCACACCTAACTGTTCGATCAACCAATAGCGCAGCACGGTATCCGGCACCGAGCCTTGAGGGAACGTGGCGATCTTGGGCTTGCGGCCCTCTGCGGCGGTGAAGCTGGCAATAGCCTGCGCACCATCATCTCCAGCGCGTTCAAAATGGCCAGCCTGTTCGCCACGCGCCACCAGACCGATCTGCTCCTGAATGCTAGAGGCGAGAACCTTGATGGGGACGCCGTTAGCCCGGGCTACCATCGCCGGGCCGATACCGAAATACATAACGTCAAGCTCGCCAGAGGCCAACGCTTGAACCATGGCTGGGCCGCTCGAAAAGCGTGTTAGCTCCAATTCCAGTCCCGCCTCCTCGGTCCAACCCTCTCCTTCCATCACAAACAGTTGGGCGACCGGTAATATCGGCATGTAGCCAACTTCCAGGGTAGTGAGGTGATCATCAGCCTGGCTGGTGGTGCCAACAAATATCGCCGTTAGCATTGCCAAGGGGCGAAGGAAACGGGGCATGGCGATCTCTCCATTGGAAAATGAGTGACCATGTATCCTATACGATTGCCGCATATAACCAAAATGGTTGTATACGACAAATTCATATACTCATATATTCTTTAAATCCAAGCACGGGATGGTGTCTGTAAGACAATGAATGTGCGGCTTCTCAGAACATTCCTGCTCGTGCTCATGTTCCAGCGAGGTCATGGAGCGATACCGACGTGGACTTAAATGTACAAGGTATCAGCCGGATAGTGGGCTCTTAGTTAACGTCGTTGCTGACAGTGATGGCGTTCGTTTAGCCGTGGCAATAGCTGACTGCTCTTGACCGTTTACCGAATAAGAGCGCACATATTGCATTGCTTGGACTATCACCAGCCGGCCAGCGCTGCTGTCACCATAGGCCTTGGTGAGCGTTGCAGCACCTTGCTGACTGGCCAGAATGAAATGGGAAATTGCCTCAAGGTCAGCTTCCTCGCTAAGCTCACCCCGTTGCTGACTCTGATGCAACGCATCACGTAAACGAGAGTCGAGTGCCCGGAAACACTGCCCGACAGCAGCACGGGTGGTCTCATCATTGTCATGTAGGCCAGCCGCCAAAGTGCCTATCGGACAGCCACGATAACACTGCTCGACTTCCAACTGATCAATGGCGGACAGAAGCCACCGCTCCAGCGTATCGAGGCTATCTAGTTCGTGATCTTCCATAGACGCAAAGAGGCGGTGCTCCCACCAAACGACGACCTCGCAAACGAGTGCACCTTTATTGCGGAAATGCTGGTAAAACTGGCTCTTGCCTGCACCGGCCTGACGCAGTATCTGCTCCAGACCGGTACCATCGACGCCCTGAGCGTGGAAGAGCTCAGCTGCCGACTCTACGATGCGTCGTCGAGTGGCTTCGCCCTTAGCCTTGCGGCCGTGGCCTTGCTGATTATCGACCGACATCAAGAGTTGCCGAGACATTATGTTGCTCCCGCCAAGCGTCCTCATTAGACAAGTTCGCACGTGGCATCAACATAGCGAAGTCCAATGCCGTCAGCGAACGGTTGTTGCGTACCCTGTGTGGCCAGTCGTGATTAGCCAAGGCCGCCTTGCCGATAGCCACAAAGTCGGCCCCTCCCTGAGCGATAATTGCCTCGGCTGCCTGAGGAGCCCCCAATTCACCGTTGGCAATCACTGGGATATCAATCAGTTCGCTGGCCAGTGCCGCCAGGCTCTTGTCTGTCCCTTCAAAGGCCGGTGTGAGGGCGTCAAGCTCGGAGAAATGCAAGTAATCGAGCCCCTCGGCTTCTAAGGTGGTCATGATGATGGCGGCCTCCTCACGGCCCGCCCAACGATAGTTCGAGTCGGTCACCTTGATTTGCGACAGACGCATACCCACTAGAAAATCACTGCCCACTGCTTTACGCACAGCCCGTATCACCGCGATAGGAAAGGCCAGCCGCCTTTCGAGGCTGCCACCCCAGGCGTCATCACGGTGATTGAAATACTCAGAGATGAACTGATCGATCAGGTAACCGTTGGCTCCGTGGAGCTCGACGCCGTCGAATCCAGCCGCTTGGGCCCGCTGTGCAGCCGCCGCAAAACCGGCGATGGCCTCCTGAATGTCCGCCTCACTCATTGGGCGGGGTGTTGGGTAGGGGCCTTCCCCTCCGTAAAATCCAAGCATTTCACCCTTTGGTGCTACTGCAGAGGGAGCTGCCGTGTCCTCGACGAATCGGTTGCCTTGGGTTTGGGCACCACCGTGCATTAGCTGTGCCACGAACTTTGCCCCTTCCGTCTTAACAGACTCGACAATCGGCTGCCAAGCCTCCTGCTGGGCTAGATTGGCTAAACCAGGCTGGTAGTCATACCCCTGGCTAAAGCGCTCATCAGTATAGATTCCTTCGCTGATCAGCAGGCTAAAACCGCCGCAGGCATAATCACGATAGTAATCCCGCATACGCTCAGTGGGACGACCATCGGCTTCAGCGCTTGTGCGGGTCATAGGGGCCAGGATGAGACGGTTGGTCAGATTGAGACCAGATAGCACGCCGGGTTTAAACAGATTTGGATATTGCGAAACGTTAGCCATACATTCATCTCTCAAAAAAGTACCAATCAGTACAATCTAAGAGTTTTTTAAGGTAAGGGACAATCGAAAACACCTATCGACCTGATAAGCTGGTTAGATAACAACGACTAAAAAAGGTGATGCAGCGCTGTCGTCTAATCTTTTGCACCACTCATAGACGTTCCCACTTCCACTTGGCAGGCAGCCAGAAAATTGACTGCTACTTAACATTGGAGTGGCGCCAACCTTTCAGCAAGAGCGATTCAGTGGCATTGTAGTGATCCAATAAATTGAACGCTCATGCAGATGTATATTGAAAAAATACGATTTTTACACCAATTCACGTGAGTAGTGTCCATCTCACATTTATCTCTAGCCCACTAAACTCACGGTTGGCCAGAGTAAGAATGGCTCGTTGGCGTTGGACTAATTCCGAAACAATCGATAACCCCAATCCGCTGCCAGTGATGCCTTGGCCAGAAGCGCGCCTAAAGCGTTCAGTGACTTTATCTAACATATATTCGGGCAGCCCAGGGCCAGTGTCTCTCACGATCAGTTGAGGCGCTCCTTCCCAAAGTGCCAGCTCCACTTCTACATGCCCCCCTTGCGGCGTGTAGCGCAAGGCGTTATCCAGTAGGTTACGAAAGAGAATGCCTAATTCGACTTCATCGGCGCTAACCTTAAGCCGGGTTAACCCTTTTAGCTTCAAGTGCTGACCTCTTTCTTCAGCGATTGGCCACATCTCGGCGACTAATTCAGCAATAATTGGATAAAGATCAATAGTCGTTGGCGGTGTTGCGGCAACCTGATCCAAGCGAGCCAAAATAAGCAATTGTTCCACCACACGCTGCAGCCGCTCCACCCCAACATAAGCCTTTTGTAGTGATTGCTGTTCGCCTGCCTGCGCGTTGTTAAGATGAATTCTCAGGGCTGCCAGAGGCGTGCGTAGCTCATGAGCCGCATCGGCTGTAAAGCGTCGCTCTCGTTCTAACGTTTCTTTTAGTCGGGCAATAAAGTCGTTGAGAGATTGACGTAAACCATTAAGCTCTTGAGGAACAGGATTATCGATTTTGCTTAGGTCGCGAGCGGAGCGGCCTTGTACCTGACTGGAAAGCGCTTGGATGGGCGCAACCCCTTTCCGGATAATACGGTTCATCAGCCAAAGAAGGAGTGGAAGCAAAAAAAGCATCGGCAATAAATTGTTCCAGGTGATACGTTCCACTACTTCATCATGAAAAGAACCTCTCAGCCCCATGCTAATCCAGGTATCGCTGGCAACATCGAACATACTGAAAACCCGCCAACGATGACCATTGTAGCTTTCCCAGCGAAACCCCTCTTCCAAAGGCTTGGGAAAGGGCCCAGCATCATTCCATTTGCTTCCTAATAACTTAGGTGAGCCATCAGCATTCCAAAAGCCCAGTACTAATTTAAGTTCTTCTTCGTGGTAAAGCTTGGAACCTGAGTCAGAGCTGTTCACGGGCACAGCAATACCGTCGCGATATAGCTGTGCCGGATGCTGAGGCAGCCCCATGCGTGAAGCAAGGCGAGCATAGTCGTCAACCGTTGCGCTTGGATCGAGTTGGCCAGCCACAATTCGGCTATGCAGACTTAACTGAGTATCGAGAATCTCTTCTAGCTCGTGATTTGTAATTAAGTAAGCTGCGGTCACCGCCATGCCGCCTGTAACAGTCAGGGCAATTGCTAGCGTGCGCAGTAGATAACGCCGTATTGATGTCATTGCACCGTGCTGTCCAATCGGTAGCCAATCCCGCGTACGTTAACGATCAAGTGCTTAGCAAGTTTTTTACGAAGATGATGGATATGAACCTCCAACGCATTGGAGTCTACTTCGCCATCCCAACCATATAGTAAATTTTCTAAACGGGGACGAGATAGCACCCGGTCGGGGTGTCTAGCTAGCTCTAAAAGTAGGGCATACTCGCGTCGGCCCAATTTAACGTCTTTGCCTCGCCAGCTCACGGCATGAAGTACCTCATCAATAGTCAACGCCCCCAGTGCCAATATCTGCGAGGTACGTCCCTCAGAACGTCTCATTACGACACGCAAGCGGGCAAGTAGCTCCTGTAAATTGAAAGGCTTGAGCACATAGTCATCCGCCCCCGCATCTAAACCACCAATACGGTCTTCGACCGCATCGCGGGCCGTCAAAATCAGAATAGGCAAAGTGGATTGCCGGCGAAGTAACTTCAGTACCTGCATGCCGTCCATATCGGGCAGCCCGAGATCCAAGATAAGCACACTGAAGGTCTCGTTGCCGATAGCGCTGATTGCCTCGCGGCCCAGCATGAACCAATCGACTGTGTACCCCTCGCGCTCTAGAGCCGTTTTAATGCCATCCCCAAGCAAGGGATCATCTTCTACTAGTAGTGCTCGCATGCTGCTCCCTCAATCGACAAGCTGTTATTTTAGCCATCAAAAAATTAAGGTTTTCTTAAAAATAGCGATTTAATGACCACACAGAACGTGGATATGAATCCAGGCCGTCAGATAGCCATTCTGTTTTTTTGCAATTTTACTGAGCGATTTAATTCTTCTTTAAGTTTTTCAGGTTCAAGCTACACCCCTGACCTTGTGCGAGGCCAAAGCATCGCTTTGAGTGGCTGACGGCTTGAGTCTGAACTGTCGTTGCCGGGGACACATCATCGGCTATTAACTGAAGAGCGCCAAATGATGCACTTACTAACACGCATTAGAACAAATTATTATTTGAAAATAATGGCTCGATTTTTAGAAAAAAGAGCAAAGCGATATTTTCTGGGAGGGATGCGGTATCTTCTCAAAGCGCCTGTCCCAGAAACCATTGACAGCGTTGTAGGCATAGAAAAAATTCTTATCATTCGTCCTAATTTTCGTCTAGGCAACGCGCTCATTAGCACCCCTGTTATTGATGCTTTACGTGAACGTTTTCCTTCCGCAACGTTAGACTATTTAGCAACTGATAAAACACTACCTCTATTGCAGCAACGCCCTGTAGATAATTTTTATCTATTATCGAGAACTGCCATTCTTCGTCCCTGGCAGTGTGTAACATTATGTCGACGCCTAAGAGCTCAACGCTACGACCTAGCGGTACAAGTCAGCGGGGGATCAACGAGCGGCTTTATTGTGACTCAGTTAATAGGGGCACGTTACAGCATGGGGTCTCGTAAAGATGATCAACGCTTGTACAACATTGAAGTTGATGCGAAGTCGTCCCACGCTTACGACTTCATCGTTAGTTTGACTCGCCCACTCGGTGTTGTCTGCCGGAATCGGCCATTGCTACAGCTAACTGTGCAAGAGCGCTATCAGGCAATGGAAAAGATTCAACAGTTAATTGGCCTTCATAGCAATCATCTATCCGATTCTGGCTTTATCGCGATCTTTGTGGGTGGACATCAAAAAAAGCGTTGGCCGCTGGCCTTTTGGCTAACTCTCATCGAGAACCTTGAGGCCCACAGAATACGCTATATCGTTTTTCTTGGGCCTGAAGAGTTTCGGCTTCTAGCACCCATTGAACAGCGTTTGATGTCATCGATGTATGGCTACCTATGCCCACCGCTTCCAATCCGACATTTTGCTGCCGTTTTAGAGCGAGCTCGACTACTTATAACACCCGACTCAGGCCCTATGCACTTAGCGGCAGCACTCGATGTCGCCACCATTTCACTCATACGCCAGAAAAAATCACTCGCCTTTGTACCACGAGAAGCCTATGACACCACACTGTGGCGTCCAGAGGTCAGCACGGTGGTTGAAGCGATACTCGCTAATGTTGATAGACAGAACACAACAGTGCTTGAGCAAACGGCGGCGGTAATAGGCTAGCCTACACCGAGAGGGGGTTAAAACTTGATGTCAAAATGTATGTATCCGGGCACGCAACCCTGAAACAAAGAGTGTATTAGGCGTTGCAATAAGCTTGTTCTAACCAGTGTCATGGAGAATGAGAGGGACAAGCCTAAGCGAGGCAGCTTGTGGGCTCAGGTGTTCTCAGGTTGTACAAAGAGCATAGCAGCAATGGCTTGTTTGATTGTTCCAGCTAGAATATTTAGCTACTTGTCGGGTCCCGTGTGATTGACCACCCGTTTGGTAAATAACTCAGGCCGCTTGGCCTGCCATTCCTTCATCGCCGTGATCGGCGATTGATGATGCAGCGCTTTCTGCGGTATGTGGTGATTGTACAGCCAGCAGTATCGCTTAAGCGTCTGCTCGAGGTCTTCGCCTGATGTATAGCGCCGGGTCGCCAGCACGTCGCTGATACGGCCGTTGAAGCGCTCCACCATTCCATTCGTTTGCGGCCTTCCCGGCTTGATCAGGCGGTGCTCAATCCCGTGGGCCAGGCACTCCTGATCGAAGGGATGGCGCCCGCTGGGCTTGCGCTCACCTGCCCGCGTGAAGCGATCCGTGAACGACTTGCCGTTGTCGGTCAGCACCGTCTGAATCTTGAAGGGCGCCTTTTTCTCCACCTGCTTCATAAACACCCGAGCATCCTTCGCGGACTGGCTGCCTCGGACCTCCAAGTAGGCCCAGCGTGTCGCACGGTCGATGGCAACGTACAAGTAGCGCTTCTGCTCCTCGTCGGGCATTTGAGGCAGGTGCTTAATGTCGATATGCACGTAGCCCGGCTCATAGTCCTTGAAGGGCTTGTGCCGGGGCTTCTCGTCGCCACCGGCATCCTGCCGCGCCAGTTCCGCCAACGTCGGCACTTCACGCCGCTTGAGCATGCGATGCAAGGCAGAGCGCGACAAGCCTGGGCTCAGGAACTCACGCGCCACGACGAGGAGGTCATCCAAGCCGAGGCGCAGGAACTCACGAGCCGTGATCAGCACCTCCTCCTGCTCAGCTGTGAGCGTGGCCAGGAGGTTGTGACGGGTATGCGGTCGGTCATGGACATCGTCGCGGTAACGCCATCGCCGGATGGTCGCAGTAGCGACACCATGCTGCCGGGCCAGTTCGCTATCCGTGATGCTGGAAGGCGCTGCCTGGATCTCGGCACGGATCTTCGGTGTCGTCGTCGCTTGTTTATGCAGCTTGATGTTCATGAACCTGTTCCCGGATAAATTGCTGAAGAAGCTCCCTGGCGGCTAGCAGAGGATAACTCCTATAGGCGATTTGATCATCCGGGACCCTACATCTACTGAATAAAATTGCATAATTTTTCGTTAAGTTTTGGCCTTTATAATAGCTTGAATATCCTATCAAAGAGAGCTCCGACTTGCCTACGTCAACTGCATCAAAACCTAATGGAAAGGGTGTAATACGAATTCTTCGTGCTTCTATTAATGCCTTTTCTGGAGTAAAGGCTTGCTGGATAAACGAGTCTGCTTTTAGACAAGAAGTGATACTTTGTCTAGTTTTATATCCTGTTATATTTTTTATTGATGCCACCTATTCTGAAAAGGCGTTACTATTTTTGTCACTGACGCTTGTCGCGATAGTGGAACTTATAAATTCCGCCATCGAGTGTGCTGTTGACCGTATCGGAACAGAGCATCACGAGCTTAGTGGACGTGCAAAAGACATGGGCGCGGCAGCTGTTATGTTGACCATTCTTATGACAGTGAGCGTATGGCTATGCGTGATATTCAACTAAGATTCTTCATGTCCTTGGTATCCGCCTGGCTTTTATTTCTACTTACCATGTCAGTTTTTAGTGTTTTAAATGTAGATTTCACGCTAGCAGATTTTTTCTATCGCCTTCAAGGTAGTACCTGGGCATGGAAAGATACCTTCTTGGCTCAGGGTGTGATTCACAAAGGCGGTAAATGGCTAAGCCTGTTGATGGGTATCGCTACACTGATACTGTTGATACTAAGCTTTAGTTTTGATTGTCTTAAAGAGTACCGCATACCACTTTTGTATCTTTTTTCCTCAACGCTTATTTCGACGTTACTCGTTGCGACAATTAAGCACTTGGTGAGTATGGAGTGCCCTTGGGATTTAATGCGCTATGGAGGAGTTCGAGGATTTATTGGCCTGCTCGACATACGCCCACCCTCATTGCCAGCATCCGCCTGCTTTCCCGCTGGGCATGCCAGTGCAGGATATGCATGGATAGCACTTTACTTCTTTTGCGCCTCTGTACGACCCCGCTGGCGATGGACAGGACTTGCGGTGGGGTTAGGGCTTGGCCTTGCATTTGGGTTTGCTCAACAGCTACGCGGAGCGCATTTTCTGTCTCACGATCTCTGGACGCTGATGCTTTGCTGGACAGTAAGCTTTTCACTGTCAAAAGCCTTATTAGTCAACCGTGTTTATTAGCCTTTTTTAGAGAGCTTTTCGATGCCCCCAAAAAATATTGCTTTTTCTAAAATGGTGAAAGCAGCTAACAAACTTTGCCATTATCGCCCTGTGTTAAACACAGAGCAGCTTGTCTTATGGATAGTAGTCATCTTGAGCGTTTTCTATAACATCCCTTTTTGGCAGCAAGCCTTGGAGGGGTATGACCTGTTTGTCATTCATACATGGCTAACCTTTGCCAATATGCTCTTGGTAATGATCTGTCTTAATTTTTTAGCCTTTGCTAGCTTTTCTTTTCGCCTAACAGTCAAGCCTTTGTTAACGCTACTTCTTCTAATTGCAGCCTTCGTTAGTTATTTCACTACTTACTATGGTACCTATTTTGACACCTCCATGTTGGATAATGTGCTTCAAACAGACACTAACGAAGCGAAAGAACTTCTCACTACCGGTTTGTTAATTCATTTGGCCTTCTTTTTTTTATTGCCGACCCTTGTGGTTTGGCGAGTCAGACTAATGCCTTTGACATGGAAGAAGGCTATATTGCTTCGCTCGTCTTACTTAATTGCCAGCTTTGCTATATTATTGTTGGCCGTATTTTTATCTTACCAAGAAATATCGTCGCTCATGCGAAACAATAAGCAGCTTCGATATTTGATAACTCCAGGTAATTATATTGTTTCTATGGTGCAGGCTCTTTCTAGCCAGCATATTAACGCAAATATGGTGCGCTCCCCAGTAGGAGAGGACGCCTACATCCCTTCATCAGAGGGTGACAAACCTATACTCCTCGTCATCGTGGTGGGTGAAACGGTACGAGCGGCGAATTGGGGCTTAAATGGTTATGAGCGCCAAACCACTCCCAAACTTGCCCAACGGCCTGACGTTATCAATTTTGCAGACGTTTCCTCATGCGGTACGAGCACGGCGGTCTCATTACCCTGCATGTTTTCATTACCGGGCCGTGCTGAGTACTCTAAATCCTATGCTCAGCAGCATGAGTCCTTGCTAGACGTATTAGCGCACGCGGGGTTAGAGGTTACTTGGCTGGATAACCAATCAGGATGTAAAGGCGTCTGTGAGGGGGTGACGACAAAAGCGGTTTCACCAGAGGAGTATGCGTCTCTGTGTCAAGATGGGCGATGTCTCGACGAGGCATTGGTTCAAGCCTTATCAACGCAACTCAGTAGTACGCCTGCTGACCAGGTGGTTGTGCTACATCAGTTAGGCAACCACGGGCCCAGCTATTATCAACGTTATCCTCCAGCCTACGAGCATTTTGTTCCTGCCTGTGAAAATGCTGATTTGGCGAAATGCACAAGAGAGGCCATCACCAATAGCTACGATAATGCCATTCTATATACCGATAACGTCCTGGATCAGGTGATTGACACGCTAGAGCGTGAGCATGATTACGCAACCGCCATGGTCTATCTCTCGGATCATGGCGAATCACTTGGTGAAAAAGGGCTCTATCTGCACGGGATTCCCTACGCTATTGCCCCCAACAAGCAAACGCATGTGCCTATGATTTGGTGGCTGTCCACCTCATTTTCACAACAACAAAGGCTTGATACTGAGTGTTTACACCGTCGTGCCAACCAAGCCGCCTCACACGACAACTTATTCCACAGCGTGCTAGGTTTGCTGGGCGTAGTGACAGACGTTTATCAGCAGGAAGCAGATATTAGTCAAGCGTGCCGATTCGCCAAGTGATGAATGCTTAATTTTTTGTTAAGTATTCCATGACATACTTTTCCTAATTTTTACCAACTATTTATGGTGCATGAAATGAATGTGTCGCCATTCTTGACTTCCCGTCAAAAAGGTTGGAAAGAGATTATACCTAAAAGCATGGCAATCCTGAAGGATTCGATAATGATTATTAATATACCTATTGGTTATGCCAAGTGCCTTTCCTTTAAAGTCAGCATCGTTTTGATTTCTTTACTGTCCATTCTGCTGTGGGTGGTTGGAGAACAATATATAGAAGTCACCATTGCTATATTAAGTGTTATGGCTAATGGCATGTCACAGTTTCTTAGATGCTGCTTTTCTGCTAGTGCATTGAAAGTTTTTGAAAATGATTTGATAGATATGATTGATGCATTAGGAGCAGCCGGAGTTGGCACATTAATAGTTTTATATTTATTAGTTTAAAATCCTTAGCCCTAAGGTTTTTATCGCAATGATTGATTTTTAGCGGTCAAATAAAATTTAATTTTATTATTATTTTCGCAAAATTACCTAATGGATGGCAAGTAGACAAAAAAATTGGGCATTTGAAACTGGTACTGCCCCAAGGGCAGTACCGGTGCTACGGAGTACGAATTTTTACATATACCCTTTTTCTGCGAATGACGTGCATCCATCACTCCCCACCACCACATGATCAATCACCCGAATATCCATCAGACCAAGCGCTTCCTTCAGTCGCTCGGTAATACGCCGATCCGCATCACTAGGCTCAGGATCGCCACTAGGGTGGTTATGAACGAGGATCACAGCGGCGGCATTATAGGCCAATGCTGCTTTCAGTACTTCTCGTGGGTACACGCTGGCTGAATCAATGGTGCCGCGAAACAGCTCTTCAAAGCGGATAACACGGTGTTGGCTGTCGAGAAATAGCACACTGAACACCTCGTGCTCATAGTCCTGAAGCAGGAGCTGCAGGTGATCAAATGCTTGCGAGGGCTGGGATATCTTGCGACCTTTGGCGAGCTTGCGGCGCCCCCACTGTCAAGCTAGTTGGAGTGTCAGCGGCTGTTAGACTCTGAACGATGTGGGGCGTGACGAGGTTCCGATGAAGTACTCCGACGAGCGCCGGGAAGCCATCCTCAAGAAGCTGCTCCCGCC
>NZ_JAKRFG010000021.1:0-40135 GCF_022348135.1 Halomonas sp. McD50-4
AGGTGGATAGGCTTTCACCCATAGCGGATGGCTCTCTTGGTTCAGATTCTTGGCGGAACACACTGAATTTTCAAGAGAATACCATCCGCTATCTTCGTTTTCGGGCCGGCCTCATGAATAAGCCGGGATTAATAACTGGATATATTATGTGCGGCATTGTTGGCGCGATTAGCGCAAAGGAAAGCACCGATTTTTTACTCGCAGGGTTATCCACCCTGGAGTATCGCGGTTACGATTCGGCAGGCTTGGCGGTACTCAATAATGGGTTGCAGCGCGCCCGTGCCAAAGGGCGTGTTGCGGAGCTAGCCAGCAAAGTGGCGGAAGCGGGTATTAACGGGCATGTGGGTATCGCTCACACACGCTGGGCTACTCATGGCGTTCCCGCCGAGCGCAATGCTCACCCGCACATCTCCTCTGGCTTGGCGGTGGTGCATAACGGCATCATCGAAAACTACGAGTCTCTCCGTGAGCAGCTTCAAGGCCTGGGGTATGTGTTCACCTCGGATACCGACACAGAAACCATTGCTCACCTGATTCAAGCTTGTTTTAAGGGCCAAATTGGCGAACCCGCTGAAAATCTATTTTCTGCCGTGCAGTGTGCCGTTGCCCACCTGAAGGGGGCGTTTGCGTTAGCCGTCATTAGTGAGGAGGAGCCGGATTGCTTGGTGGTTGCCCGTGAAGGCTCCCCGTTAATGCTGGGCGTTGCAGAAGATGGCTACTATGCGGCATCCGATGCCTCTGCGCTGCTCTCTGTTACCAAGCGGATGATGTACCTGGAAAACGGCGATGTAGCCCGTTTGAGCCGCAATGCGGTGGTCGTGGTTGATGGTATTGGCCAGATGGTTGAACGTGCCATTGTCACGTCTAGCTTGAATGCCAACGCGGTCGAGTTGGGCGATTACAGCCACTACATGCAGAAGGAAATCTTCGAGCAGCCCCAGGCGCTTAGCAACACGCTGGAAATGATTAGCGGGGCAGGGCAGTTGCAGCCCGGCATTTTTGGTGCGGAAGCCGCTAAGATTTTCCAGCAGGTAGATTCGGTACTGATTCTAGCGTGTGGTACCTCTAGCTACGCAGGGATGACGGCGAAGTACTGGATTGAGCAAGTGGCGGGCATTCCTTGCAACGTAGAAATTGCCAGCGAGTATCGCTATCGCCATAGCGTGCCTAACCCAAAGCAGTTGGTCGTGGTGATTTCTCAGTCCGGTGAAACCGCGGATACCCTGGCGGCGCTGCACCACGCAAAGGCGCAGGGGCATACCTTCACCCTGGCGATTTGTAACGTTCCGGAATCTGCCATTGTGCGTGAAACCGTGCTGCGCTTTATCACCCGCGCAGGCCCGGAAATTGGTGTGGCCTCTACCAAGGCGTTTACCACTCAGCTTAGTGCACTGTTCTTACTCACGCTGCTGCTTGCCAAGGCGAACCAGCGCTTGAGCGATGACGCTGAAAAAGCATATTTAGACGAGCTTCGTCACTTGCCCATTGCCGTTGATAAAGTGCTGGCGTTAGAGCCCAGCATCGAAGCGTGGTCTCAGCATTTTGCCAATAAGCACCATGCGCTGTTTTTGGGCCGCGGTCGGCATTACCCCATTGCTTTGGAAGGCGCGCTGAAGCTCAAAGAGATCTCTTACATTCATGCGGAAGCCTACCCGGCGGGTGAGCTGAAACATGGCCCGCTGGCTCTGGTCGATTCTGAAATGCCTGTGGTGGTGGTAGCGCCCAACGATGAAATGTTGGAAAAGCTGAAAGCCAACATGCAGGAAGTGAGTGCCCGTGGCGGCCAGCTTTATGTGTTTGCCGATGGTGGCAGTGAGGTGAAGTCGTCTGACGGTGTGAACGTGCTGTTGATGCCTGAGCACTACGGGTTGCTTTCACCGGTGTTGCACGTGGTGGCGCTTCAGTTGCTTTCTTACCATGTGGCGTTGGTGAAAGGCACCGATGTCGATAAGCCGCGTAATTTGGCGAAGAGTGTCACGGTGGAGTGAGGCGGTTTGGGTGGCTACGTCGGGGCGGCTAAGCGCCGCCTATGTGCCGGGCCGCCGCTGCGTGTTCATTGTATGCACCTGTAGCGCGTGATAAGCGGAGCGCACCCGCGAAGCACTCTGATAGGAGTGCCGATGATGGCACCGAGGTTTGATGACTCACGGTGGTTTCATCCAGGCGGCTATCCGCCGCCCCCGCGGGTGCCTCTTTCGCTCGTTGCTCTCGCTCTTTCGTTACGCCGCGCTACAGGGTCAGTGTATGTACCTGTAGCGCGCGGTAAGCGGAGCGCACCCGCAAAGCAATGCGTTGGCGGCGCCATTGGGGCGCGGAAGCTGGCTTCTGATAAGATGATCAAGAAGGGGCCTTCAGGCCCTTTTTTGTAGGTGGGTGTTCAGGAGTGAACCGCCTGTGGCATTGAGGTTGCCGCATAGACGTGCAGGAAGCGATAAAAAAATAATGCCTGAGTGGGGATGCCATGTCAGATGCACAGGAAACAATCGCGAGCCTGGAAGCACGTTTGCGATCGCTGGTGGAGCACTATGCGGTAGAGCGTGGCGAAATGGCTGAGCAGTTGAGCCAGTTGCTGGAAGAGAATGACCGCTTAAAGCGTCAGGTGAAGCAATTGGAACACTCTGCGGGTGTACCGTTGGGGCAGTCGCAGGAACCTAACGGCCATGCGCTCACCTTTGATTTTTCATTACCTGA
This sequence comes from Halomonas sp. McD50-4, assembly GCF_022348135.1. Classification (NCBI taxonomy): domain Bacteria; kingdom Pseudomonadati; phylum Pseudomonadota; class Gammaproteobacteria; order Oceanospirillales; family Halomonadaceae; genus Halomonas; species Halomonas sp. McD50-4. The sequence continues at coordinate 2,692 of NZ_JAKRFG010000021.1, forward strand.
TCAGCCCGTAAGCTAGTCAGGTAGGTGGTAATGCAGGAGTAAGGATGCAGGTGTTTAAGGCAGGAAAAGCACGGCTGCGCCAGTGGGTGGGGCAGCACGCGCTGGCCTTGGCGGCGGGTGGTTCATCGTTCGCGCAATCAGCGGCGGGGGTGTGGTCTTACTATCGCTTGGGAATGTACCAAACAGTGGTGGACCAGCCTGCCTTCCCAGATAACGTGAATGCTCAGTTCTCTAGAGCGGCCTCGTTAACGGCACTGGGGGAAGCACAGCAAGCCGAGGCGGTGGCGCGTTCACTATTGAAAAGCGGCCAACTAGGTGCCCGTGTGCCTGCGTTCATTAAAGCCATCGCTGCCTTTTCGCCCCCCTTGGCGGAACAGCTCTGCCATGAAGCGGTGCTACCTGCTTCGTCTTTTCTACCCGTAGGCTTAGCCATGCGGTTGGGGGATTATCCCTTAGCCAAGCAGAGGCTACAGGCTTACCAGCAGGCGGCTAAAAAAACCAATCCTGAAGCGCTACTGGTGGAAAGTAACCTCACCGCCACCACGGCGCTTCAACAGTGCGACTTCATCAATCAGTTTTTGGCCCGCCATGGGCTTTCCGCTGTTAGGCCCGTTGATGAGCACGCCCCGTTGGGCGTCATGAATCTTGCAGCGGTGGATAAGCCCTCCCACGGAGATGATGAAAGCGCGCCTGCAAGCCAAGGGCCGTTGGTCAGTGTACTGATGACGACGTACTGCTCGGGAGAGCGTGCCGTTCGTGCAATTGATTCGTTATTGGCTCAGCAGTACCGTCACCTCGAGGTCATCGTGGTGGATGACGCTAGCCCTGATAACACCTTTGAGCAGCTCTTGGAGTGCGCTAAAAAAGATGCGCGGGTTCGGTGTTATCAGTTGCCGAAAAACGCGGGCACGTACGTTGCTAAAACCTACGGTTACCAGCAGGCGCATGGTGAGTTCATTACCTGCCATGATTCCGATGACTGGTCGCACCCTGAAAAAATTAGCCGCCAACTGGCTCCCATGCTGAAACATCCATCCATCATGGCGACCACGTCTCAGTGGGTTCGCTTAAGTGATGAAGGGAAGTTTTTTGTACGCCAGGCAGCACCGTTTACGCGCTTGAACCCGTCTTCGCCACTGTTTCGTCGTGCGGTGATTGAGCGCATGGGCAGTTGGGACTTGGTGCGTACCGGGGCAGACAGTGAGTTCTTGGCACGCATGAAGCTGTATTTTGGTAAGAGTGCCGTAAAACGCTTGATTGAACCGCTTGCGTTTGGCGCGCACCGAGACGATTCATTGATGACCGCTAAAGATACCGGGCATCAAGAAAATGCGGTTTCCCCAGCACGGCTGGCCTACTGGGAAAGCTGGAGCGAGTGGCACCTTCAACGGTTACGCAACGGTGAGCCACTCTGCTTGGCACCGATAAGCGGTCAGCGGGCGTTTCCGGCACCCGATGCCATTGCGGTGCCTGAGGCGGATATCAACACATTGCTAGGTGACGCGCGTTAAGGCGCTCGCCAGCCATTAACATAATACGTTTGGTGGGTTTGGAGAATGCGAAAGTATTTTGGTACCGATGGGGTTCGCGGGTTAGTAGGGGAGTTCCCCATGACCCCCGATCTTGCCATGAAGCTGGGCTGGGCCGCTGGGCAGGTGCTGGGCGCAGAAGGCATTAAAGAAGTCATCATCGGTAAAGATACCCGTGCCAGTGGCTATATGCTGGAGTCGGCGTTAGAGGCGGGCTTTTCAGCGGCAGGCGTGAACGTGGCGTTGGTTGGGCCGTTGCCTACTCCGGCGGTGTCGTATTTAACCTCCACCTTCCGTGCGGATGCCGGGGTGGTGATCAGTGCCTCGCATAACCCGTTTCACGATAACGGCATCAAGATTTTTGGTCAGGGTGGTTTTAAACTGACTGATGTACAAGAGCAAGAGATCGAACGTTTGCTGCACACCGCCATCGAAGGCGGCATGACGTGTGTGAGTTCGGAGCTGTTGGGTAAAGCCCGCCGAGTGGACGATGCCGCTGGGCGTTATATCGAATACTGTAAAGCCAACCTGCCCGGCCACTTGAGCTTGAGCGGCCTGAAAGTAGTGGTGGATAGCGCCAACGGCGCTGCCTATAAAGTGGCCCCGGCCGTGTACCGCGAGCTGGGGGCCACCGTGGTGAGTATTCACGACCAGCCCAACGGCGTGAACATCAACGCGGGCTGCGGTGCCACGGCGATGGAAAGCCTACGGGCGGCCGTGCTGCAGCATGAAGCCGACCTGGGGATTGCGCTGGATGGCGATGCCGACCGCCTGATGATGGTGGATCATACCGGGTCGGTGGTCGATGGCGATGAGCTGCTGTTCCTGCTGGCGAAAGATGCCAAGGCATCGGGTTATACCGGCGGTGTCGTCGGTACTCAAATGAGCAATCTGGGCCTGGAGCAAGCACTGGCAGCCATGGAGGTGCCCTTTAAGCGTGCCAAAGTAGGCGACCGCTACGTGATGGAGCAACTCAAGGCCACCGGCTGGCGCTTGGGCGGCGAGGGGTCTGGCCACTTACTGAGCCTAGACCACGCCTCCACAGGCGATGCCATCATTGCCTCACTGCGCGTACTCACCTGCTTATTGCAGCAAGAGGCAACGCTGTTTGTGGCAAAGCAGGGCATGCACAAGCTACCGCAAACGTTGATTAACGTTCGCTACACCGCCGTAGAGGGCGTCGACCCGCTAGAGAGCGAGCAAGTCAAAATTGCGGTCGCCAACGTGGAGGTCGAGCTTGGCGATCGCGGTCGTGTGCTTCTACGTAAATCAGGCACCGAGCCGCTGATTCGTGTGATGGTTGAGGCAGTGGATGCCGAGCAGGCGACGTCGTGCGCAGAGAAAATCGCCGCATCGCTGGCGTAATCCGGCCGTGAGTAGTTCAATCCAGCCAGCCTTTCGGCTGGCTTTTTTGTGGCACTTTGTTGTGGCTAGGTAACAGGTCGATGATTCTAAAAGAGAAGCTGTTTCTGGCTAATTGCGACTCCGTGCGCCAGTTAAGCCCAGATGACGTACGCGCTCGTTTTATGGCGGGCGTGCTGTTTGCGGATGGCGTGGTGCTTTCGCCTAATTTACTGATCGATAACCCGGCGATTATTTCGTTACTGGCATCCAAGCATGTTCAGCGTTGGTTCAAGCGCGATGAACACAACGAGAGCAAGCTGATGATTCGCGGCTTCGGCCTGGAGAATGGCTTTTCCCTGGTCGACTATTTTGAGCACTTAGATGCCAACTATGTGGTGTCTCAGTTGGGCGGCGTGCGTAAGGGCGAGCTGACTGCTGCGCAGGCTACCCAGCTCAAAAAGCAGTTAGAAAAAGCTAGCGATGTTTTAACCTGCTATCAGCCCTCTATCGTGTCGCTTGAGAAGAAGCCCGGGGCATTGAGCGAGCAAATACGCTTGCGGTTAGCAAGGGCTGCTACTTCCACCACGGAGGTTGCTGTAGAGGCGGAACAGCAGCGCAGCGTTCACCAACGAACGCTGGCGCTGGTCGAACAAAGCGGCAAGCCGCTAGGGTCGCGTTCTGATTGGTATTCGGCGCTTGGCGCGTTGGAGATACCCGCTCTTCAGCGTGATCAGTTCCGCTTGGAAGTCGTGGATGCGAGTTACAACGGCCTGTTCGTGGGGGAAGGGGAGGCGTTCGTGATGGATCGCATCCAGGTGCTTTCTCGTTTGCCGCTGTGGCTGTTGGATACGGGTATTTCAATTGGTAGCCGACGGGAAGAGTTGGCCACGCTGAAAGCAGGCTATGATCTGTTTAACTTTATCTCTACCTTGGGCACCGAAGAGCTGGCGAGCATTTTGGCCGATAAAGCCTTGGAGTACGCGGAAGAGAAAGCCAAGGCGCATGGGGTTTCCTGGTGTGAGCGGCGCAACTGGTTTGGCCTTTATCCTAAACTAACGCGCTTTATGGGCGTGGAGTTGAAATAGTGCCTACACACTCCTCAGATGAGCATATCGAGTATCAGAACCCTTGGTTTCGCGTGGTGCGAGAGGGTGCCTATCACTATGTCGATGAGCCGGGGGCGCAGGCCGGAGCAGCGGTGCTGCCGCTGGTGGGTGATACGGTGTGGCTGCTGGAGATGCGCAGACCCGCCCAACAGGGGGCAGTAACGTGGGAAATTCCGCGTGGCTACGGTGAAGCTCACGAAACATCGCAGCAGTGCGCGCTGCGAGAACTGCGTGAGGAAACGGGGCTACTCGCAGCGCCAGCACAGCTTACCAGGCTGGGAAAAGTACGCCCTAATACGGCCATACTAACTTCCTGTATCGATATTTATTTGGCGAAATTGCCCTCTAATCACCCACCACATAGTCGGGATCGAGAAGCAGAGCGCATTGTAAAAATACCCATAAAGGCTTTGCCAAGTGAGTTAGCGCAGGGCAAGTTAGAAGATAGTTTTACACTGGCAGCGTTGAGTTTTTATTGGGCAACTTTACGCTAAGGGTATGCTAGCCTTGGCGTTTTGCTTATTACTATCATCGTCATATTTATAGTGTGCGCGGCGGGAGTCGCAGTGCGTGTGGCGAATTTAGCAAGGAGATGCACATGGAAGCCATCGTAGCGGCATTTTTTGATCAGACACCGGATGCCAGCATTGCGAGCGAGCGGGTGGCCTTTGGCACCTCGGGACACCGTGGTCGCGCTACCCAGCGCACGTTCAACGAGGCGCACATTATCGCCATTACCCAAGCAGTGGTGGATTACCGCCAAGCGGAAGATTACCAAGGGCCGCTGTTTTTAGGTGTGGACACCCATGCGCTTTCACGCCCCGCCTGGGAGTGTGCACTGCGGGTGCTGGCAGCCAATAACGTGCCGGTGATGGTGGAAAAAGGCCACGGTTACACGGCAACCCCGTTGGTCAGCCATGCGATTTTGCAGCACAACGCGCAGCAGCGCCATGCCATGCCTGCGGCAAAAGCCGATGGTTTGATCATCACCCCTAGCCATAACCCGCCGGAAGATGGCGGTATCAAGTACAACCCTTATCACGGTGGCCCTGCCGATACCGAAGCGACGCAGTGGATCGAGCTGCGTGCCAATGCGTACCTGCTGCGTCAGTTAAGTGACATTACGTTGGTATCGTTGGAAGACGCGCTAGCCCACGCCCAGGAGTATGACTACACCGCACATTACGTGGCCCATTTAGGCAGCGTGGTGGACATGCCCGCCATCCAGAACGCCAACCTAAGGCTGGGCGCAGACCCGATGGGCGGCACGGCGCTGCCCGTGTGGCAGGCGGTTGGTGAGCATTTTGGCCTGCACCTGGACGTCGTGAACACTACCATTGATGCCAGCTTCGGGTTCATGCCCCCCGATCACGACGGCAAGATCCGCATGGATTGCTCTAGTGCGGATGCCATGGCGAACCTGCTCAAGATCAAAGACCGCTTCGATATCGCCTTTGGCAACGACCCGGACGCCGACCGCCACGGCATTGTCGATGCCAATGGGCTAATGAATCCGAACCACTTCCTGGCGGTCTGCGTGGATTACCTGATCAGCCATCGCCCCCAATGGCGCGATTCGCTGAAAATCGGTAAAACGCTGGTCTCTTCTTCGATGATCGATCGTGTCGTGGCTTCTCACAACCTTGAGCTGTTTGAAGTGCCGGTCGGTTTCAAGTGGTTCGTGGATGGCTTGCACGAAGGCTGGTTGGCCTTCGGTGGTGAGGAGAGCGCTGGCGCAAGCCTGCTCACCCAAGCAGGCGAGGCGTGGTCCACCGATAAAGACGGCATCGTGCTGTGTTTGCTGGCTGCTGAAATCATGGCCGTGACCGGTAAAACGCCCAGCGAGTATTATCAAACCCTCACCGAGCGCTTTGGCGAGCCGTTCTATAAACGGGTCGATACCGCCTGCAGCGCAGAAGAGAAAGCCGCGTTTAAAAACCTCACCGCCGATAGCATCACCGACACCACCTTGGCAGGCGACCCCATCACCGCCGTTTTGGTCAAAGCCCCGGGTAACCAAGCCGCCATCGGTGGTTTGAAAGTCACCACCGAAAACGGTTGGTTCGCCGCCCGCCCCAGCGGCACGGAATCGCTCTACAAAGTGTACGCGGAAAGCTTCAAAGGGCCGCAGCATCTCGACGAGCTGATTGAAAGTGCCACCTCGCTGTTATCTGGCGTGTTGAAAGGGTAAGTCATTCAAGTAGCGTGTGGTAAACGGAGCGCACCCGCGAACACTCCCTCAGGAATGCCGGATTTTGGTACTGAGGTGTGATCCTTCACGGTGGCCTTATCCAGGCGGCTATCGCCGCCTTCGCGGGTGCCTCATTCGCTCGTTGCTCTCGCTCAGTCGTTACGCCGCGCTACGGGGCGGTGCAGATACTCGTAGCGCGTGGTAAGCGATAGCGCACCCGCGAAGCATTCCGCTAGGAGTTCCGATGCAGGCACCGAGGTTTGATGATTCACCGTGGCATCATCCAGGCGGCTATCGCCGCCTTCGCGGGTGCCTCATTCGCTCGTTGCTCTCGCTCAGTCGTTACGCCGCGCTACGGGGCGGTGCAGATACTCGTAGCGCGTGGTAAGCGTTAGCGCACCCGCGAAGCACTCCGCTAGGAGTGCCGAAGGTGGTACTAGGCTCGCTCCGGTAGAGGCGTTCCTGCTATATTGTTCGGCATGTCTATTGCATATCGTTTGGCGTGGTTCGATGTTTATGACTTCTCGTGGAAGGCACGCTCAATAAAAGGACGTTAATGATGACTCAAGTACGCAAAGCGATTATTCCGGTGGCTGGATTCGGTACCCGCCTGCTGCCGATCAGCAAGGCGATTCCTAAAGAGATGGTGCCGGTGGTGGACCGCCCCCTTATCCAGCACGTGGTGGAAGAGGCGCTGGCGGCGGGTATCAACGAAATCATTTTGGTCACCCGTGCCGGAAAATCGGCCATTGAAGACCACTTCGATGCCCACTTTGAACTCGAACACTCGCTGGCCAGCAAGGGTAAAGATGCGCTGCTGGAAACGCTCTCGGCCATTTCGCCTAAAAAGCTGAAAGTGACCAGCGTGCGTCAGCCCAACGCCAAAGGGCTGGGCCATGCCATTTACTGCGCTTCTCACTTGTTAGACAAAGACGAGCCCTTTGCGGTGATTCTGCCGGACGTACTGGTCAAACCCCAGGTAGGCAGCAGCGCGTGTGACTTGGGCAGCATGGTCGAGCGCTGGGAAGCTTCGGATGCGTCGCAAATCATGGTAGAAGCGGTGCCGCAAGAAGACGTTTACCGTTACGGCATTGTCGACTGCGATGAACCAGCCGCGGGGGAGAGCGCCACCATGCGTGGCGTGGTGGAAAAGCCCAAGCCGGAAGACGCGCCGTCGCGCCTTTCTGTCATTGGCCGCTATGTGCTGCCGTACCGCATTATGGAGCTGCTGCGCGATCAGCCGCCGGGTGCGGGTAATGAAATCCAGCTAACCGATGCCATCGACCGCTTGATGCAAGAAGGTCAAACCGTGCAGGCGTTCCGCATGCATGGCCGCACCTTCGATTGCGGGCACATCGAAGGCTGGCTGCAAGCCAACACCACGCTCGCCCGGGAAGCGGGCTACGACGTTTGACGAGCTGTTGAACACTGAGTGTTTGAAAACCGTCCTATGGGCGGTTTTTTACTATCTGGGGGGAGTATGCGGGAATTACTCGAACAGGTGTTGGCCATTGCCAAGGACGCTGATCGCGCCATTATGGCCGTGTATGCTCGTGAGTTTGATGTCACGCTTAAAGAAGATAACAGCCCGCTCACAGAGGCGGATCGAGCGGCGCATCAAGTGATACGGCGCGGGTTGGAGGCCCTGTCGACGACGCTGCCGATCTTGTCGGAAGAAGATATAGAGGGCTTTTCAGGCGTGGGGAAAGAGGGCCGCTATTGGCTAGTCGACCCGCTGGATGGCACCAAAGAGTTCATCAAGCGTAATGATGAGTTTACGGTGAATATTGCGCTGATTGAACACGGTGCGCCTATTTTGGGGGTCGTCACGGCGCCTGCGCTGGGGGTGGCTTATATCGCCGCAGACGGTATGGGGGCTTTTAGAATCGACGCTGATGGACAGCGCCATGTGATTCAAGTGGCCGGCAAACCTTCACCAGGAAGCGCATGGCGGGTACTGGGCAGCCGCTCCCATGCAAGCCCCGCTTTGTCCGCTTGGTTGGAGACGCTGGGCGCTTATGAAATTCAGCCCATGGGAAGCTCGCTGAAAAGTTGCCTGATTGCGGAAGGTAAAGCCGATGTGTACCCACGGTTAGGCCCCACTAGTCTCTGGGATACCGCTGCCGCCCATGCCGTCGTGCGTTATGCAGGTGGTCGAATAGAGACCCTGGAAGGGCAGCCGCTTAGCTACGCCAACCCTGCCGAGACCTTGAACCCCTCCTTTATCGTGTGGGGATATTCGTAGCGCGGCGTAAGCGGAGCGCACCCGCGACGCACGCCGGTAGGAGGGCCAGGTATTCTACTCCCAGTCCATATCGGCGACGTCCGGGATGTCTTGCGTGCCCCAGTCTGGCTCGTACCATTCCTTCTTGACGCATCGGTGGAAGCTGGACCACTGCCATTCGCGAGGGGCGTTGGCCCAGCCGTGCTTCACTGGGTTGTAATGGATGTAATCCATGTGGCGCTGCCAATCGTTCTCATCGCGGATGACGTGCTCCCAAAATCCACGCTGCCAAGCATGTTGACTACCGAGGGGAAGCAAGAATTCTTGAGAGGCATATTTTTTGACGTCTCTCCATCGGGAAGAGTAATCCGCATCGCCTTCGGGGAGGGTCCAGAGACAGTGCAGGTGGTCGGGTAGAAGAACGAACGCATCCATGAGAAAGGGACGTTCGTCGCGCACTCGACGAAAAGCTCGACCGAGGGCGTCTATGTTCAAGCGATCCGATAACAGCGGTTGGCGGCCATACGTCACCACGGTGAAAAAGTAGGTGCCGCCGGGTAGGTGAGCGCGTCGGTAGGTGGCCATGGCTGCTTCCTTGCAGTGATGAATACCCATAGCCTACCGTCGTCGAGAAGACGATGCATCTTTACAGCCGTAATGCCAATGCTGAGTAGCCAGGCTGACGTAGGTTAGGGGACAATATGAACTACTTTTTCCCCCACCTTAACGAGCCCTATTGATTCAAGGAGCAGACGTGTGAGCATTGAGCCGTTTGGCGTTTTTGTACTGACCATGAGAGATGAGACAAGGATGGCCTCTATCGAGCGTCAACTGTCTCGGCTTGATATCTCGTTTGAGTACATCGATGCCACGGTCCTGGGAAGGATCGAGCATGCCGATCTGCCCATCGAACGTGAGGCTATTCAATCGCGGTATGGCCGGATGCTTACTCAAGGCGAAGTGAGCTGTTTTTTAAGCCATCGAAGAATCTGGCAGCAGGTGGTGGAGGCTGGAAAGCCAGGTGTCATTTTTGAAGACGATGCGCTCATTGAAGATGAGCTTTGTCGATTCTTAGACCGCCTGGACGGTGTCTCCGCTCGGTTCGATGTGGTGTTGCTAGGTCACTCTAAAAAAGATCACCGCCGGAAAACGCTGTACCACTTTCTTGAGCCGTTAAAGCGTTGGACGCCCATGGGGCCCTTTAAACTTGGCAGAGGTTTTAAAACATGGCCCTCCGGAGCGGTAGGGTATGTCGTGACTCCAGCGGGCGCGGCTAAATTGTTAGCGGCTACGGCAGCGATCCAGTGTGTGCTGGATGACTGGCCTTATTTTGAAACGAAGGGCGTTAAGGTCCAAGAAGTAAGACCGTTATTGGTGTGGGAGGATTTCATCAAACTGGATAGCTCACTAGAAGGTGAGCGCCAAACACCGGCGAGGCGAAAACTCTTTTCGATTGCGCGAGTGATAAGAGGATGTGTTCGTCAGCTTCAGTCTAGAAAGGACGGCTGTTCATGACCCTTCGTCGTTCATTGGAAAGGCTGTTGCCTTTTATTACGGCTGCCGTTCCTGGTGGCTTTCGTATTTTTGTGTTGGGGATTGCGGGATTCTTTCTTGCCCCAGACAGCATGGTGTTTTTTTCTACTCAGTACACCCTGGCGGCCTTTTTCGTCATGGTGTCAGGGGTTGGTTTTGCGACGATCCTAATGAAGCGTATGGCCGAGGATGAGCGCTTGGCGATACTGCTGCGCTATGGGGCATCGTGTGTGGTGGTCGGTGGGGGTGTGTCAGCAGTCGCGCTGCTTGTCGCCTCGTTGGCCGTTCCCGTTCCAGATGGGTGGGAAGTGTTCTGTCTGATTTTGATGACGTCTCTGTATCAGGTTTTTCGCAATTATCTTGTTTTTAGACGGCAGTTTTGGACGCTGTTTTTTTATGATGGCGTGATTGGGCTTCTTTTTATTCTCATGATGTTGGCGTTATACGCCATGGTGGGGCGGCTCGATGCAGGGCAGTTGTTGAACGTGTTGTCCCTCTCATACGCCTTCGCTTTCGTAACATTCGTAGGTGTATTGATTGCCAGCGAGAGTGACCCTCATTTTTATCGTCATGTCGCTTTTCTGTCGCCCAAGGACTTGGTGTCGAGTTTGGTCGTGGGTTTTTCCAACGCGGCCAGTAGCGGCGTTGGTTTTATTTTGCCCTCTCTATTTATCGCGCTCGGTGGTAGTGACGTGGCTATCGTGGCCTCGCTCTGCGCGGCGGTGTTTAGCGCAATGTCAGCCTTGCCTAGAGGGTTGATCAATAATAGTGCCGCTGCGCTTTCCAAGATGGTCATGGTGCGGGATTATGCGCGTTCGGTGGTGGTGCCGCTTCGTAAAAAAATCTATACCTTGGTGGCTGTTTTGGTACCTGCGTTATCGCTGACGATCATCGCGTATTTTTATTTTTCAGGCGCGGTCAATGATGTGGGGCTGGTGCTGTTTTTCGTGGCGGCGTTTGCGTTTAACGTGGCCAGCGGGCAACTTGGTGTGATTGAGTCGGTGTTGATTAATTTTTGCGGCTACGAGCGGTTGTCATTGATATTCAATATGGTGGTGTTTTTACTCGTGTTGCTCGTGTTTAGCATCGTGCGTTTAATGCCCCAAGCACAGGAGTGGGTCTTCATTATTTATGCCGTGCCTTTCGTGCTGGGTGTGATCAACATTTTACGGCTTTTTTGGTACCGAAAGATGGTGCGGCGCTATTTTGCGACCGCCCGCTAGCCTTGCATAGACGTTAGTCCGGAACTCAGTATTCGTTTCGCGTCGCTTGTCACCGCTTTTCCAAGCTTTCAACCGGTAGTTCTACGTGTTGCGGACGTTGAAGAACGTTGAGCAATACGATGGCGCGTTCTTCGCCTTTGCAGCGGGTGAAGATGGCTTCTAGGTCTTTGAAGGGGCCGTCGGTGATGGTGACTTTTTCGCCAGCGGTGAAGTAACTGTGGCTGCCTTCTTGGCGATGGGGCTGGGCACGCAGGGTGTCGACGAGGGCGTCGGGTACGGCGATGGGCGTGTTGCCAAAGGTGAGCAGGCGCAGGACGCCACGCGTAGAGCGGATGGGCCGCCAGTTGCTGACGACCTGGTCTAAACGGATGAACAGGTAGTAGGGAAATAGCGGCTCGGTGACGGTAGTGAGCTTGCCTTGCCGTTTGCGTTTGACATCGAGGACCGGGTGGAACACCTCATAGCCTTGATTGACGAGGTGTTCGGCGGCGCGGAAGGATTCGCTGCCTTTGCATTGAATGACGTACCAGTGGGCAGTGCTGGTCTCGATGGTTTCTTCTGCCATGTTGCTACCTTCCTATTGCCCAGGTGGTTCTTCAGGTTAACGTGCCACCTTCCAGGCGGCTATCGCCGCCCCCGCGGGTGCCTCTATCGCTCGTTGCTCTCGCTCTTTCGTTACGCCGCGCTACAGTATTGGCATTCACCATTCACCATTCACCATTCACCATTCACCATTCACCATTCACCATTCACCATTCACCATTCACCATTCACCACTCACCACTCACCACCACTCACATTCCTTCGGCTAACAGCTTCTCCAGTACCTCTAGCGTCTCGTCGATGTGCGCTTGGGTGTGTTCGCAGGAGAGGAAGAAGCGCAGGCGGGCGCTTTTTTCCGGCACGGCGGGGTACAGGATGGGCTGTACGTTGATGTCTCGCGCGAGCAGTGCGTTGGAGAGGTGCGCTGCCAGTGGCGAGCTACCAACGATGACGGGAACCACGGCGGAGCCGATGCTGTGGCCGGTATCCATGCCTCGGGCTTGGGCTTGCTCGAGGAAGTAGCGGGAGATGGCCTGCAGTTTGGCGACGCGCTCGGGTTCTTGGGGCATCAGCTCCAACACTTTGAGCGAAGGGGCGGCCACTTGGGCGGGCATACCAACGCTGTACAAAAAGCCCGGTGCGAAGTAGCGCAGCGTCTCGACTAACGCGGTGCTACCCGCGATGTAGCCACCGCAGCCGGAGAGCGTTTTGCTCATGGTGCCCATCCAGATATCGACATCGGTGGGGTCGATGGCAAAGTGTTCCCGCAGGCCCAAGCCGGTTTTGCCCATCACGCCGAAGGAGTGGGCTTCATCCACCATGAGCCAGGCTTGATGGCGCTGTTTAAGGGCAATGAAGCGCGGCAGGTCGGGTATGTCGCCGTCCATGCTGTAAAGCCCTTCGATCACGACCAGGACGCGCTCGAATTGATGGCGGTGCTGGACAAGCAATGCTTCCAAAGCGTCCGGGTCGTTGTGGCTAAACGACATGCGTTTGGCGCCCGAGAGCTGCGCGCCCACCAACGAGCTATTGTGGATGTACTCGTCGTGTAGGATGAGGTCTTTGGGGCCGAGCAGATAGCCCAGCGTGGAGACGTTGGTTGCGTGGCCGCTAACGAACGCGACGGCGTCTTCAACGGCGTAAGCGCTGGCAATGGCGCGTTCGAGCTCGCCGTGGATAGGGCGTTCCCCAGAAACGACGCGGCTCGCCGAGACGGACGTCCCGTAATGAGCGGCTGCCTCGCTAGCGGCTTGCACCACACGGGGGTCGCCGGAGTAACCCAAGTAGTTATAGCTGGCAAAGTTGATGCAGGTGCGGCCATTCATCACGCTCGTGGCCCCCGCCAGGCCCTCATGTACCTTGAAGAAGGGCACCTCCAGGCCGAGCTGCTCAGCGCCTTGGCGCATCATCATGAGCTGCTGATAGCCTGGGTGCGCATCGAAGCGCGTAAAGCGCTCGGGCACGGAACGGGCTGCCCCCGCGCCTTGGGCGCTGGGGGCAGAGGGAGCGGCGGCTCTGGCGGTGGGGCGCTGGCGCGCTTTTTCCAGAAGCTGGCGTTTTAACTCAGAACGCTTGGCGGTCATGGTGTCTCGGTCGCAGGGGAGGATGCGGGCTCGCTGTTGATGCCATCCGCACCGTGGCGGGCGGCCAGGGAGGCTAACGCATCTTGTGGCGACTCTTCAACATCCTCATCGTGCTGGTGCAGTTTCTGAATCAGCACGCCCGCGAGCTTGTCGAGCGTCGACGCTTCGCTGAGCACCATCACCGGTACTTGGACGCCTAAACGGTTCTCGATGGCCGTCATTAGCTCGACCCCCATGAGCGAATCGAAGCCCATGTCGTAGACCGAGCGATTCACGTCGATTTTTTCTTCATCGATGAGCAGAATGCTGGCCAGTTCGGCGCGCAGCAACTCGGTGATCGTGCTGTGCAGCTCTTCGGGCGAGAGATCTGCCAGCAGCGCGCTGATGTCGTCGTCGCTATCCAGGCTACCGTCGTCATCGCTGGCCCGCGCAATCTCATCGAAGCGCGGCACGCTGGAGGTGGGCAGGAAGCGCGCCAGCGCACCCCACTCGAGCTCTAGCACACCCAGGCTTGGCCCAGGCGTCAGCAGCATTTGTTCGAGCACCTTGAGGGCGTCGTCTGAGCGTAGTGCCGAGCCGCCCAGGCGCTCTTGCAGTGCGTCGCGGGTGCGGGTATTGCGCGCCAAGAAGCCAACGTCGTCGATGGCGCCCCAACGCACGCAGGTGGCCGGTAGACCTTGGGCCCGGCGGCGGGCCGCGAACGCTTCGAGCCAGTGGTTGGCGGCCACATAGTTGGCTTGGCCAGGGTTACCGAACAGGGTGGTGGCCGATGAGTAGAGCACGAAGAAGTCGAGGGTGTCGTTGGCCGTCAGCGCCTCTAAGTGCTTGGCACCGTCGATCTTCGGTGAGAGCACGTTTTGAATCCGCTCGGCATCCAGGTTGCGAATCAGGCCGTCATCGATGACCGTGGCGGCATGCACGATACCGCGCAGCGGGCTGAGCTCGCGTTTGGCGCGCTCGAACACCTGTGCCAGGGCATCGCGGTCGGTAATGTCGCACGCCGCCGCCAGCACGTTCACACCTTGCGCTTCGAAGTTAGCCACGGCTGCTTGCGCTTCTTCACTGGCCGGGCCGCTGCGGCTGAGTAGAATCAGCTCGCGTGCGCCCTTATCGACCAGCCATTGTGCGGTTTTTAGGCCAAAGCCACCCAGGCCGCCGGTCACCAGGTAGCTGGCATCGCTGGGTAGCTGCATGCTGGCGGTGCCTAGCTGCTCCTGGCGCGGTGGGGCAATGGGCTGCTCGTAGGTGACGACGACCTTGCCGATCTGGCGCGCCTGCTGCATGTAGCGGAAGGCATCGATGACCTGGCTGTGGCTGAAGGCGGTAAACGGCAGCGGGCTCAGCGTGCCGTCGTTGAACAGTGCCATCATTTCGCCGAACAGGCGATGAGTGAGGGCCGGCTGCACTTTCATCAGCTGGTCGGAGTCGATGCCGAAGTAGCTCAGATTGTTGCGGAACGGCCGTAGACCGATATGGGTATTTTCGTAGAAGTCGCGCTTGCCAAGCTCCAGGAAGCGCCCGAACGGGCGTAAAGCGCGCAGGTTCTGGTTGATGGCCTCACCGGCCAGGGAGTTGAGGACGACATCGACGCCCTCACCCTGGGTATCTTCGAGGATCTCTTCTGCGAAGGTGAGCGAGCGGGAGTCGTACAGGCGCTCTTCGCCCATTAGGCGGAGGAAATCACGCTTCTCTTCCGAGCCCACCGTGGCGTAAATCTCGGCCCCCATCCACTGGGCGATTTGTAGCGCGGCAATGCCCACACCGCCAGCAGCGCCGTGAATCAGCACTTTTTCGCCGGGTTCTAAACGTGCCAAGTGTTTTAGCGCGTAGTACACGGTAAAGAAGGTCGTCGGGATGGTGGCGGAAGCGGCGTAGCTGACGCCTTCCGGCAGGGGCGCCACGGCGTGCTGGCTGGCCATCAGGCGGTCGCTGAAGCTGGCGGGACCAAACCCCACGACGCCTTGGCCGGGCGTTAGGTGGTGAACGTTGCTGCCCACGGCCACCACTTCACCGGAAAACTCGAGGCCAAGGGTGGGGCCAGCAAAGCCGTTCTCGATGGCTTCATCCGACAGCAAGCCCAGGGTATACATGACATCGCGGAAGTTGAGGCCGGTCGCTTTGACGCGTACCTCGACGTCGTCAGCGCCAAGCTCGGGCAACTGGCGAGGCCGCCACTGTAGCTGGCGCAATTGGCCGGGTAGGGCGAAGCCGAGCGTCATGGCTTGGCGAGGTGCGGGGTTGCTGGCGGTATGCGGGTGCGGCGCGGGCAGGGTACGCAGGCGCGTGGCAAAGCGGGTGCCTTCTTGCGTCAGCACCAGCTCGTTTTCGCTATCCGGTTCCGCGATAGAGGCCGCGAAGGTGGCGAGCGCAGACTCACTGGGGGCATCTGGCAAGTCAACGAGGGTAACGCTGTGGCCCACGGCCTCGTTGGCCAGCGAGCGGCCAAAGCCCCATAGCGCGGCGTCGTCGGCACGCTGGTAGCCTTGAGTGGTCAGCCATAAGGTCACATGGCAGCCTTGCGCGTCCAGGCCGCTCGCTTCCAGCGCCAACGACCACTGCTGCGCGGCGAAACAGCGCTGCGTTTGTGCCTCGGTGGACGTGCTGCCTAGCTCACGCAGATCGAGCACGTTCAGTGCTACAGGTGTGTCGGTGAGGTCGGCCAGCGCTTCATTGAGTAGCGTTTGCGGCGCTGCGTCGCTGATCCGAAGCCATACGCGGTGGCCCATGTGGTGGCTTAGATGCTCCGCCAGCTCTGCAGCAAGCGCTTCTCGTGATGCATCGGCTATCAATAGGGTCTGCGCTCTGGCTACCTGCGCGTCGGTGTCACCAAGCTCTGGGTGTTGCGCATGCAGCAAGTAAGCGCCCGCTTCCTCTAGTTCGATAGGCGCGGAAACGCTCAGCCCCTGGTGGCTCAGCCACTCGATCAGCGTGCTCTGTTCGAGCGCCGCTTGGTCGATGCCCGGCGTTGCCAGCAGGTCGTCCAGCCAACGGCTGGGATGAAGGCCAATCACCATGATTTGCGCGCCGGGCGCCAATTGCGCGGGCAGGGCGTCGATCAGTTGGCGTGTGCGTTCGGGTTGGGTGACATCTGCGCTGACAAACGCAAGCTGTGCCTTTTGCACGGCTGTCAGCGCCGGTAGCGCCTCGTCTAATGGCTGAATGTCCATCAGCGGGTAGCGCTCTTGCAACTGTTCCGCCTGGTGGCGCGCCGTGTCGCTCGTGGTGAGCGCGCGGTAGCGATAACGGTCGTTCGTACCTGGGGCGCCGTGGGCAAGCTGTTCCAGCAAGCGCTGGCCCAACGCGGGCGCGCAGGGGCCTGCTTCCAGTAGATTGAGGCGTTGGCCATCTGGCAGGGTGGCCAGAGAGGCCTCCATCAGCGCACCTAGCTCATGGGCCAGAACTTGCCAACCGCTTTCACCCACCAGGACACGATTGATGCCGGCCAAATGCTCGGCAGTGATGCCCAGGCTTTCCAGCGTATCACGGCCATTGAGTAGCGGTTCACGGTGCAGGCCCAAGCGGCCGACGAGGTGAATGGGCGCGAAGTAGTCGGGATACTCCTGCACTAAGAGCTGCCAAATGGTCTCTGGAGCTGGGGATGCGTCGTCATCGCCGCCATTAGCCTGCTGGACGAAGGCCTCGCTAAGGCTATCGAGCAGGGGGGCAACTTCTTGCGCATAGCGCTGGCCAGTGCTGGCGGTGTAAGCATCGCTCAAGCCCATCAGGCGCGTCAGCGCGTCTGCGGGAAGCGGTAGCGCGGCGGCTTTCAGCGGAGCGGGCGTGAGCTCCACGTCTAAATAGCTAAAGTGTTGGTGGTGCGCACGGTTGAGTCGAATGGCCTTGAAGCGTGTTTGGCTCAGCACCGCCACGGCGCGCCCTTGGGCATCGTAAAGCTCGAAGTCCGCCGTGAAAGAGTGCGGCGCGCGTTTGCCCATGACCGCACGCGCCAACACGGGCGCGCCTGCCTCGGCATTGACTTGGATACGACCGACGCGCACCGGTACGAAGGCGAGTTGGGCGGCGAATTCACTGTGCTGTGCCAGCAGCGGAATGAACATTTGGAAAGCGCTATCCAGAATTCCCGGATGCACGTGTAGCGTGTTTAACTGAGCCGTCACCGCCTCTGAGAGGGCGATTTCTCCAATGATGCTATCGCCCTCGATCCAGCCACGTTGAATCGCCTGAAACGCTGGGCCATAGTGCAGGCCAATGCGTTCGGCCATGTGCAGATGCTCGTCCAGAGTGTAGTCAGCATCACGTTTGGGTAGCGCTGGCGCCCTGCGGTTGAGCAGGAAACCGCGGCTTTCGCGCATCCGGCGTGCCACGGCATTGAGCTGCCACTCGCTTCCCGTGGCGGGCTCTCGGGAGTGGATGGCCAGACGTCCATCATCGGGGTCGAGGGTGAGACGCATGGTACGGCCATTGGGCCCGTCCAGCAGCAGCGGTGCGCGAATCTCCAGCTCTTCGATATCGAGAACCGGCGTCTCTTTCTGTTGTAGCGCGGCGGCCAGCGCCAGCTCGACGAAGCCCGCGCCGGGGAAGACGGCCCCTTCACCCACCACATGGTCGGCCAGCCAAGGCTGTCGCTTGGTGTCTAATTGGCTCTCCCAAGTGTGCTCTTGCTGGGCCAGCGGGTAGCCAAGCAACGGGTGCTGGTAATAGCGCGCCAGCAGGCCTTGGCCATCGTGGGTGCCCTGGACCCAGAGCTGGGTGCGCTGCCATGCGTAACGTGGCAGCAGCACGCGTTGACCTTCCACGGGGAAAAAGTGCTGGCTGTCGAGGCTCAAGCCACTGAGCAGCAGTTGGCTGGTGGTGCGGTTCAAGCCCTCTAAACCGGGCTTGTGGCGCTCGATGGTGCCGAAGACCAAGCCGCTGCGCTCTTGCTGGCGCAGCGATTCGTTGAGATAGCGTCGTAAGATCGGGTGCGCCCCGACTTCGACGAAGACGTTGTAACCCTGCTCGATGAGGGCGGTCGCTGCGCTATCGAAGAGCACCGGCTCGCGGATGTTGAGCCACCAGTAGTGGGCATCCAGTTGTGTGCCTTCACTGATCGCCCCGGTCACGGTAGAGACGTAGGGGATCTGGGTGGCTTGGGGCTCGATGTCCGCCAGCGCGTCGACCACACCCGACTGGATGCTATCCATGGCAGGGCTGTGGAAGGCGTAATCCAGCGGCAGACGCTTGGCAAAAGTGCCGTCGGCACTCAGCGCAGCTTCCAGCTCGCCGAGCTGGTCGCGATCGCCCGCCAGGGTAATGCCTTTGGGACTATTGATGCCCGCCAGACTGATCTTGTCAAATTCGGGCTTGGCGAGCCAAGGAGTGATCTCATCGGCACTCATCGCCACCGCCGTCATTTCCCCTAGGCCGCGAGTTTTGCCCTGATAGTCACTGCGGTAATAAATCACTTTGACCGCGTCTTCCAGGCTCAATGCGCCAGATGCCCACGCGGCCGCTACCTCGCCTACGCTGTGACCAAACACGGCGGCTGGCGTGATGCCTTGCGCTTTTAGCCACTCGGTCAGCGCTACCTGCAGGGCAAACAGTGCGGGCTGGGCGATTTCGGTGCGTACGAAGCGGCTCTCTTCGCCTTCTGACCGGTTGCGGCCTGCTAATTCGTCACGCAGAGAGAAGCGACCGTAGCGCTGGAACAGAGCGTCGACACGGTCGATGGCGGCCGTGAAGTCGGCGTCGGTATCCAGCAGGTCATGGCCCATGGTTTCCCACTGGCAGCCGTTACCGTCGTAGACGAACACCGGGCCTCGGGCATTGGCGAGGCGCTCTAGCGTCATGACGGGGCTGGCCTCTCCTTCGGCAAACTGGCGCAGTGCCGTGGCGGCTTCGTCAGCGCTGCTGGCAAAGCAGAGCGCGCCGTGGCTGTGTTGCTCACGGTGGTGATAAAGCGTATGGGCTATATCGTAAAAATCCTGCCCGGATACCTGCAGGTGCTTGGCCAGCGCCAGCGCATTGTCGGTCAGGGCCGCTTCACTGCGGGCGCTAAGGCGAATGGGCAGCGGGTTAGCGGGTGTTTGACGAGGCGTTTCCGCTTTTTCCGGTGCGCTCTCCAAAATGACGTGGGCGTTGGCGCCACCAAAGCCAAACGAGTTGATGCCAATCACCAAACGGCCTTTGGGTTTCAGCGGTTGGGCTTTGGTGACCACGCTCAAGTTCCATTCGTCGAACTTGATGCGCGGATTCAGCTTGCGAATGCCAATGGTCGCGGGCACCTCGCGGTGCTGCAGGCTATAAAGCGCTTTGGCAAGCCCCGCCACGCCCGAGGCGGTTTCCAAGTGGCCGACATTACTTTTTACCGAACCAATCGGCAGCGGCGTTTGCCGATGCTTGCCAATGGCCTCGCCAATGGCGCGGGTTTCGATGGGGTCGCCAACGGCGGTGCCGGTGCCGTGGGCTTCTAAATAGTCGATCTCATCGGGGGAGATGCCCGCTTGCTCGTAGGCGCGACGCATCAAGTCGGTTTGAGCGCTGGGGTTGGGTACCGTCAGGCCGGATTTATGACCGTCGGTATTCACGGCTGACCCGGCGACCACGGCCAGTATGTTGTCACCGTCGGCGACGGCTAAGTCGTAATCTTTGAGCAGGAAAAGTCCTGCGCCTTCGGAGCGTACGTAGCCATTACCCGCTTCGTCGAACACCTGACAGCGTCCGGTGGGCGACAGCATGCTGGCTTTGGAAAAGATGATGAAGCCATAGGGGTGCAAGTGCAGGCTGATACCGCCCGCCAGCGCCATCGTGGTTTCACCGCTGCGAATGGATTGGCAAGCTTGGTGAAACGCCACCATCGAGGACGAGCACGCGGTATCCAGCGACATGCTGGGGCCGTGCAGGTCGAATACGTAAGAGAGACGGTTGGAGGCGATGCTCGAGGTGTTACCCGTGGCGGTAGAGGCATCGATGGCGGCCATGTCATCCGCCAAGCGGTACGAGTAGTCCAGGCTGGCGACACCCACGAAGACACCACACTGGCTGCCACGCAGCGTGCTGGGTACGATGCCGGCACTTTCCATGGTTTCCCAGGCGAGCTCTAGCAGCATGCGCTGCTGCGGGTCCATGTTGGCGGCTTCGCGGGGAGAAATGCCGAAAAACGCTGCGTCGAACCCGCTAATATCGCCCAGGCTGCCCGCTGCGAAGGTGACGCTGGTGCCGGGGTGGCGTTTGTCTGGGTGCCAGAAGGCGTCGTGGCTCCAGCGATCTGGGGCCACTTGGGTGACGAGGTCTTTTTCGGCTTGCAGGTCTTGCCAGAACGTTTCAGGGGTGGTGCCGGGGAAACGATGGGCGGCGCCGATGATGGCCACACGTTTAGTCATTCTTGCTCCTGAGGTTCTGGTTCTGCCTTGATCACATCGTTACTTATATCGTGTCCAAACACTTGTTTAAATAGCCGAAGGCCAAGTTCGTTGGCGGCTATGTCCTGCGGCGGCTGCTTGGCAGGCATTTGGTCGGGCGGCGTTGGTTGCGTCGACCATATCATGTATGGGGTGCTGCCCGTAGGGGGCATGAAGTGCCCGTAGGCATCTGGCAGTATAGGCACATGGTCGCCATACCAGCCCAGTATGCCAGGCCTCATGCGCTCGTTTAGCGCGGTTTTAACGTTCGCCAACATTTGATCAGCTTCACCTAAGTGGTGCAAATAGACGGCGAGTTCACGCAGGTGGTCTGCAAGCGGCCAAGTCGCGTTGGGTAGGGTCGCCGCCAAGCGTGCCTGCGTAGGCGCCTCCAAATGCAGCGGGCCGTGGTTTTCCATGGTGATCACGAAAATAAACAGCGGCCTATTATCGTCATCTTTCAGCAGGCGTCCAACCTTTCGTGCCACGGCCTGGTCACCGATGTATTGCCCGTGTTTGTCGCTACTGTCAAACGCGCTGATATCGATGAACGTATCGAAACCCAACTGCGGCATGACGTTATCGCGCATGTAGAAGGTAGCGGGGTAGGGGTGCACGCAAATAGTGCGGTATCCCTGCGCGCGAAAAGCGCTCGCCACGCTGGATAGCGGGTGACGGCTTAGCGTGCGGTAGGGGTTGAACTGGCGGGCACCCCAGGCGCTGGGTGCCAACCCCGTGAGCACGGCGCATTCGGTGCGTACGGTATTGGCCCCCCAGGCCGGCACGCTCAGTTCGCCCTTTTCGACGGCCTCGGAAAAGGCGGCATCGAAATGTTGCAGTAGCGTCGGCGCAACCTCTGGACACCATGGGCGCGGATCGAAAAAGGATTCGCTCTGAACCAGGACGACATTGGGTCGCTCGGCGCTATCTGGTGAAGCGACGGCACTGGGCTGGCTGGCAGCCGCGTAGGGGGATGCCAAAGGGTCAGGCGGTGACGAGCGCATCAATGCTACCCCATAGGCCCAAAGGCTGGCGTGTAGCCCTACGCGATGTAGATCCTCGACCGGTTGCAGGGACATGGCGCCGAGTGAGCGTAAACCAACGGCTACCAGCACCGCCCCGAGCCCGGCGAGCAGTCCGGTGCTTTGTAAAAAGAGCACAGTGCTCCACTGGCTAACCAGCGACGGCTCCACATAGAGAAAGCTGCCAATGGCGATGGCCCCCGCGCTGCTGGCCGCGATGGCGAGGCCAATGCCAAAAAACGGGACATAAAGCCGTGGGTGCAGGATGGCGTCCCAGAAGTACTCGAAGTCGTGGCAGATGAACGGTTCGTTGAGCGTTTTGGACTTGGTATTGCTCGACTGGACCACCACGAGCTGGAGCGACAGCACGAAGACCACGGCAAACCAGGGACGCTGGAGCAGCAGCGTGAAAAGCCCAAATAGCAGTAGCCAACTGCCGAGATGGATCACATTGGCTGCCATCGGGCGCTGCCAGAGAGGAGTAGGCCGTGGAGACAGCAGCGCTTCGAACGCTAAGCTGAACACTAGCCCGATGAAGAGGGGCAGGCTAAGCGATAGGAGCAGGTGGTCAAGCATCTTACCGGCCTCCTATATGATCGAAACCCAGTCGTTTAATGAGCCACTGCGACACGCCTGCTGGCAAGACGGCCAGCCACCAAGTGCCGAAGTTGAGCGGAAACGGGAAGCTGACTCGCGCACGGTTGGCGCGAATGCCACGAATGATCACTTTGGCGGCTCGTTCGGGTGGCCACTCAAAGGGCTTGGGGCCAGGCATGGCATTGCACATGGGGGAGGTGACGTAGCCGGGCATGACGACCGTTACCCCGATGCCGCAGGGGGCGAGCAAGCCGCGCAAGGCTTCGCCATACGCTTTGATGCCCGCTTTGCTGGCACTGTACGTGGGCGTGCTGGGTAGTCCATGCCAACCTGCCAGTGAGCTAATGAATACCAGTTGGCCACTACCCCGTGCGCGCATGGCGGGTACCAAGTGCTGCGCCATGGCAATGGGGGTGGTGAGGTTGATGTTCAGCAAGGCTTGAACATCGGCCCAGGGCTCGAGCTCCCCCAACTGCTCAGGATGTGTGTTCTTGCCTGCGTTGGCGATCACGATATCCGGCAACTGCTCGGCACTGAGCGTAGTGAGCCACTGCGCTAGTGCCTCATCATCGGTGAGGTCGATGGAGGAGAGCGACACGTCAGCCCCTTTTTCGCGACAGGCGTTAGCCACGTGCTCTAAGGCGCTGACGTTGCGTCCATGCAGAATCAGATGCGTTTGGGGAGACGCATACGCCTTGGCGAGCGCTCCGCCGATGGCCCCTGTGGCGCCGGTGATCAGCACGCAGCGTGTGTGTGGTGTCTTCGTCGAGTACGTTGCATCAACACTCACAGCAGCTTCTCCAGAGGGGATGGGCAGGCTTCTAATATGTGCGCAGCATTATTGACTGCGAGATCGATACTGGGCTGGCAGTAAAAACCGCCGTTTACCTGGGCGGTATGCATCACGGTATTGCGAAAATAGCCGAACAATTCGGCACTGGGCGGTGGTGGCTGGTGCCAAAACTCCTCCAGCGAGCCTTCATAGGTAAGGCCTGCCAGATTATAAATGGGGTCGCTGAGCGCAAAGGTGGGGCAGTGTGATTCCAGTGAGACGATGCCCACGGTACTGTTCACCGTGACGGTACCCACTGCATGCTTGATCAGCGCATTCAGATCGCCGGACTCGAGGTACACGATGCGCCCATCCAAGCCGTAAAAGTCTGAGAGACGTTGAATGATGGAGGGGTAATCCACGAGTCCCATATCGAGCGGGTGGTTCTTGATGCACAGCAAGGCATCGCTTGGTGCATGCTCGGCAAACGAGCCCATCACGTGGTCCATGACCTCTTCCATGTTGGCGTAGGGAGAGTGGTCACGAATTTGCGCATCGGTATTTAGCTGCAACGGCAGCATGAAGTAGGGCTTGCCGCTTCCGATCAATCGTTTAATCCGTGCTGCGTCGCGTTTTTTCCACTGTTTGAGCAGCGTGAAGCGCTTTAGGTAGCCCGCATACTCCACCGGTGCGGTAATGGGCGCGTGGTTGCGATAGCGCGGTGCGACCAGGGGGTTCGCCAGCCCGGCGACATGGTACGCCACATCGTGCATGGCGCGGATGTTAAACGATGAGCGAAAGCGTACCGGAGAGGGAAGCTCAGGTAACGCTTTGCCCGTTTCATAAAACCAGGTGGGATCGCGAGGCAGCAGCGAGTGGCCGTTGACTCCCTCACGTTCCAGCGTGATCCAGAAGGGGCGGAAGTAGCCCTCTTCAAACACGTGGGTGCGAATGCCTGCGGCCGGGGCTTGGTCGACCGCTGGGCGGTGCACGGGACGCCGGTCGCCGAACAGGACCTGGTCGGTAATGCCGTAGCGTTGCCATAGTGAGGTGACGAAGGCGGGCAGCTCGCTCAGAGGGCCGCCAAACAAGTGGCTATGACTGTGCGTGCGCTGCCAATAGAGGAGATCGCCCGCGTTGAAGTTAACTTTCACCACGCGGTGGCCGTCGTCGGTGAGGCGTCGGGCTAAGCGTTGGTAAAAGGGCGAGCAAACGCCTTGTAAGAATAAGAATGCGCGCTTCTGCTTCAACTCAATGGCTTCCAATCAACAAGTTACGATAGCAGCGATAAAGGCGCTGCTTCCATGTAAGTAGCGGTGTTTGTGCATTAGATTGTTGTAACTTTGCCCGCTCCAATAGGCTGACGACGGTCTCGGCATTGCAAAGCTGACCAGAGGTGGGGTCGACGTAATTGGGGTACAGCAATAGCGTGCCAGCAACGAGGGCATTCAGGGTGAGCGTCCGGTTGCGCCTTGGGCAGCGCAGGGCGTCTTGCGTTAGCCCCCAACCCGCATAAAAAGGCAGGCCATAGGTCGTCACTTGACGATGACGCAACAGAGCTTCAAAACCGGTCAGCGAGCTCATTGTATGCACGGCATCCACGCGCTCTAGCAACGCGGTGATGTCGACGTGGCTGGCGTCCAAATCATACAGACGTTTGGCATCAGTATCGAGTTTGCCCACTCGAGCCCCGCTGATCACATCAGGGTGTGCTTTGTAGATGATGAAAGCGTTCGGCTGAGATTGGCGCACGGCTTTTAGCAGTGCGCTATTGGTGCGGATCTCCGGTGAGCCGGTGGCGATGGACGCATCGCTCTCGACTTGTCCCGGCACTAAAATGACCGTTCGATGATCGGGTAAGGCAACGTCAGCCGCCCCAGGGACGTTATATTTTGATAGCTTCAGGGTGACGAGGCGCTGGCGCAATTCGGCGGCCCTGGCCAGTAAGTCATCGCTAAATTCATGCTCGTTGAGCAGCGTTTCAAGGTCGCTTGGCTGACTGGGGTCGTAATAAATACCGTGGCGATCTATCACCAGCGACAGGGGTTGAGTGAGGTCGACGCCCAGGCCTACCGAGCGGATAAAACCGTCTTCCATGCGCCAAAGATGAGGCAACAGTTCGCTGTGCTGCTTTTTGAAGGTGCCGTCGATACGGCTCGACCATACCAGCAGCCGTTGCGACTCGACGGCTTGCTGGGGGAGTCTCTTTTGGTAACGAACGCGGGCAGCAGGACCCAGAAAATCGCTGATGAAACGTCGCTTCCAAGAGGAGAAGCCGCAAGCGAGCCATGCGCCTCTCAACCGCTCTTGCTGACGCTTTTGGTCAGCGATGAGATATATCGTCTCTTCCAGCGTGGATGGCTGGCCCGTATAGGGGTTGGCGTAACGGCAATAGCGAAGATAGGCCGCCGCGAATACTTCTGGCAATGTACGAGAACGCGTGCGCCGGGGGCAGGGGAGTTGGTCTTGGGTCAGGCCCCAGCCAGCATAGAAAGGAGTGCCAAAGCAGTGGACACGTTTGCCCGCCATGAGCGCTTCGAAGCCAAGCTGGCTAGTCACCACATAGACATCGTCGACTTGGTCGAACAGGGCCCAGGGGTTGATATCTTCGCTGATCACCTGGCAGCGCGGGTGCTGAAGAGCGCTGGTAAGGTGCCCTTGCTTTTTACCCGCAATCACATCGGGATGAATTTTGACCAGCACTTTCGCCTGGGGGTGATAGGCCAGTGCGTGCTCCAGCATGGCTGAAAAACTGGCGGCGCTCGCGCCACCATACTCGATGGATGCATCCCCCGCCGTTTGGTCGACCACTAACACGCTGGCGCCACTAGCGCTCAGAGGCTTGTCCGGCGCATGGTTATATTTCGATAAGCGATAACGCTTTAGTAAGGCGATGCAATGTTCTGCCCTGGATACTTCTTCCGACGAAAAGTCGGCGGTCGCTAGCCACTGCTCTAGGTCGCTGGGTCGTGAGGCATCGTAATAAATGCCGCTGTAATCCACTACGAGACTATGCGGTTGGTAACCGGCACTACTAAGCCCTAAAGAGCGTAAAAAACCATCTTCCAGGGCGACGTAGGGAAGACGGCGCTTGTCGGCATAGCGCCTCGCTCGGCGGCTGGTAGGTTTCAACCCCCATCCAATGACGGCGTCTGGCTGGGCACTGAGGGGACGAAGCGGGAGGACATCGTCGAATTCTCTTAAAAATGCGGCGAGTGGTGTGATGCTGCCAATGCCTTTAGAGGTGTAACCCGCCGTACGTTTTGCCATGGAGTGTGCCGAAATGTTTTGTCGGGTGGTTTGCGAGATAGGCGGCGAACATACGTGAAATAAGCGTGGTTATCAATTCGCACGCGCTTGGCTTAGAGTTAAGGCGCTTTCGTTACGGAAAGAAACGGTTTAGAAAAAAATAGCTAAGTTGATTTGTCTCAACGCGCACATTTCAGTTGTTTTTGATAAGTTATTTCTTTCGAGCCATGATAGCGTCTGAACTCGCGAACCCCATTCAAGGAAAGTTAACGAAATAGGGATTTCTGGTGCGCCTAGCCCCCCTGATCCATCGACTGATTACGTTTCGTTCGCTAAAAAGCCGGCTGCTGCTGGGGCTTTCCTGTGCGCTGGCCATCTTGGCGGGGGCCGTGCTGGGCATGGCGTGGCAGGTCGGCAAAATCATGGTGCACGAGACCAATATCGCCCACCTGCGCTATGAAGCCGATTTGCTGGCCGATGAGATTACCCAACAGATCAACCAGCGCATCAACGCGCTACAGCGGTTGAACGGGGCCATTGGGCTGTCAGACGATCCCACCTGGTTGAATTACGAGCTGCAAAAGAACGACTCCCTGCTGGCTTGGTTCGAAGGTTTGGTGGTCAGCGATGAGAACGGCGTGATTTTGAGCGACTGGCCGAGCGTGGTGGGGCGAGTGGGCCTCGAGACCAAAGACCTCGAGTATTTCAAAATGGTGCGCGGTATTCGCCGCCCCTACGTGAGCGAGCCCTTCGTGGGCCGGGCTAGCGGTATGCCGCTGGTGCTCATCAGCATTCCTCGTTTGGATGAAAACGGGCGTTTTGCGGGCTTTGTCGGGGGCATCGTCAGCCTCAAGAGCAGCGGACTCTTCAATCGTTTGAGCACCATTCGTTTGGGTGACAGTGGCTATGCGGCCGTTTCGACCGCTTCTGGCAAAATTCTTTACCATCCTGATCACGGGTTGGTGAACGCCGAGATCAGCAACGTCCAATTGAACCCGATGTTAGAGCTTGCGCTGGCGGGTTGGAGAGGGGAAGGGGTTGCCGAACTGTCGAGTGGTCGCGTAGCGCTGCAAGCGTATGCCCAAGTGTGGCCAGCCGATTGGATAGTAGGCCTGTTTTTGCCCACCACTCAAGCACAGTTACCGCTCTCGGGGTTCATTTATAAGCTGCTGGGCATTTGGTTCGTCCTGGCGTTACTCATGATGCCGCTCTTATGGTGGCTGCTGGCGCGCATTCTCAAGCCATTGGACCATCTTGAATCGCAAATTGGTGAAGTGGGTAAGGGCGAGCGCGCGAGTCTCGATCTCGCCACCAGCATGCAGGAGTTGCAGCAAGTCGCGATGACTTTCAACCGCGTAGAGCATGAGCGCCAGCAGTTGGTCGGCCATTTGCAAGAGCGCCAGGCGTTTTTGGATTCCGTATTGAGCGCTACACCCCAGGGCATGTTCGTTGCCAATTTTGGCGGCAAGATCACTTATATGAACCCGGCACTGCTGGAGATGCTGGATATCCCTCCCGATACGCCCATGGAGGCGTGGATGGAGCAGGTGCACCCTGACGACCGAGAAGGGGCGAGGGACATGTGGGTTCACAGCCTGAAAACCGGTAGCGATTTCGTGCGCCAACTACGGTTCGTGCGCAGCGACCATGAAACGCTGTGGCTGGACATTCATGCACGGGTGGTCATGTTGTCTCAAGGGGGGCACTCGCTAGGCTTGGTCGGGGTCGTGAAGGACATCACCGAGCGTCGCCAGCAAGAGGCGTTGCAGCGCTGGGAGGCGGAGCACGACCCGTTGACGGGGCTACTTAATCGACGTGGGTTCGAGCGCCGGTTGGAAGAGGCGTTTGCCGACTTCCAGAAGACCAGCACGCCCTCTGCGCTGCTTCTCTTCGATCTGGACCATTTCAAGCCTATCAACGACGAGGGCGGCCACGCGCTGGGAGACGAGATGCTCCGCCGTATCGCTCAAATCGTGGCCTGGGAAGTACGTCGCAGTGACCATGTGGCGCGCCAAGGGGGAGATGAGTTTGCTGTGCTGTTACCCAGCTGTACGCTGGGACAGGCCGAGCGTATCGCAGAGTCGTTGCGTCAGTCGGTGAGCGAGGTGACCGTGACCCATGAGGGCAAAGAGTACAGCGTGACGCTCAGCATCGGCGTGACGACCTTCGATGAAAGCGACGAAACGGTCGATGTGGCGATTTCCCGGGCAGATGCGGCCAGTTATGAAGCCAAAGGGGAGGGGCGAGACGCCGTGGTCGTCAAATTGCCCGAACAGTTCGACCCCATAGAGCTGTTCGATTAAGACGCGTCTGGGAAACCTTCCCGCTGCCAAGTGATCAGCCACTGGGGTAGCGCTTCGGCGGGCATGGGGCGCGCAATACCGTAGCCCTGGGCTAAGTAGCAGCCCAGCGACAGCAGCGCTTGAGCGTGTGCCAGGGTCTCGACGCCCTCTGCTAGCACGGGGCGCGCGAACTTCTTGGCCAAGAAGACGATACTCTCTACGATCGCACGATCATCTTCGCTCGCCAGCATATCGCGAACGAAGTCTCTATCGACTTTGATCAACTGCACCGGCAGGCGGCGAAAGTACGCCAGCGACGAGTAGCCGGTGCCGAAATCGTCCAGCGCCACGTCGATCCCCAGCCGTTGACAGTTTTCGAGCACATGCAGCGCCGCTTGCATGTCATCCAGCGTGGCGGACTCCAAAATTTCGATGGCCAGCAGCTTGGTGGGCACATCGGCATAGCGAGCTAATAACTTTTCCAGCTGAGGCAAAAATCCTTGGTGCAGCAGGTGCTGCGGGCTGACATTGACGCTGACCTGCAGCGAAATACCGACGCGTTGCCACTGCTGAAGCTGTTTCAGAGCGGCTTCGATGACCCACTCTCCCAGTAGAAACTCCAGTTCGCTGCCTTCGATGAGGGGCAAAAACTCACCTGGAGCGCAAATCCCCCGCGTAGGATGCTGCCAGCGGATCAGCGCTTCGGCACCTACCACCTCTTTCGATTGCAAATCGACTTGAGGTTGATAGAAAAGCTGGAACTCGCCGTGACTCAATCCATGCTGAATGGCGGTGCGCTCTTGCTGACGTAGCCGGGAAAGGTACTCTTCATCGGTGCTGTAGCGAACGCACTGGGAGACGCCTTGGGTTTTGGCTTTATACAGCGCTTGGTAAGCGTGTCGAAAGAGCGTGTCAGGGTCTACTTCGTCCTCTGGGAAACACGTCATCCCAATACACGTCGTTAGCTTCAAGCTATGCCCATGTACCTTCATGGGTTGCTGGATGGCGCTATGCAGCGCTGCGCTGCTGAAGTGCTGGGTGGGGGCGACCACCACGAACTCATCGCCGCTAAGCCGTGCGGCAATGCCTTGCCCGCGCAACGGTTTGATCGACGCCTGCAGGCGTTTCGCTATGCGCGTTAGAATACGATTACCCACGGGGTAGCCGAACATGTCGTTAAGGCGTTTGAAATCATCGATGTTGAGTACGTAGACCGTCAACGGTTCGCGCTGCTGGATGAGCGCCTCTAATTGCGTGCGGGCTAAGCGTTGATTGGGTAGTCCCGTCAATTCATCGATGTTCGCAGCTTTATACAGCGCTTCTTCGTGACGCTTCGTGTCGGTAATATCCGACTGAATGGCAATGAACCCTCCACCTGACTGCTCGCTATCGGGAAGTGGGTTACAGCTAATGTGCACCCAATAAGGCGTGCCGTCTTTACGGTAGTTGAGCAGCTCTTCTTCGAACCGCTGCCTGTCGCGCAGCGCATGCGCAATACGCCGCACGGTGGCTTTATCGGTGGCGCTTCCCTGGACTAGCTTGCCAGGTTTTTTACCCACGGCTTCTTCGAAGGTATAGCCGCTTAGCCGTGTAAAGCCGTCGTTGATCCACTCGATATTGCCCTTGGCATCGGTGATGACGACACCGTTACTGGTATTTTTGGCCACCATCGACAGGCGGGCAATGGCCTGCTGGTCTTGGCGCTGCTGACGGTGATTGCGAAGGTTATTGATGAACTGCCCTATGCTACCTAGTAGCGGTGCCAAAAATTCGACCAGGGCGTCGTCATAACCGTTCGGACGGTTAGCGAGGCCAATCATCCCGATACAGTGGCCGTTAGAGTGAATCGGCACGCCCAAGAAGGCATTCAGCGGCGGATGCCCTGGCGGTAACCCGCCTCGTCGGGTATCGAGGGCGGGCGTATTGGAGATCACCACCTGTTGATGGCGCATTACATGACCAAAAAGGGTGTCGAGATTGCTGAACACCATTCCATCGGGAGCATTCTGATCATAAAACAGCTTGGAGGCTCGATCCCACGTGATGTCGGTGATTGCGTGGGCGACGAGGTAGGGGACCTGGCTCTCGTTATACAGCACCTCGCCAATGAAGCCATATTCGCTGCTGGTCAATGCCAATAGATCTTCGAGCAGCGGGTCGAGCGCTTTGGCATTGCCTTGGCCATCGATGAAGCTCGCCTGAGCACGCATGATGGCTTGCTCCAACGCCTGCTGGCGCAGTAATTGGGTTTCGATCTGTTTACGCGGAGTGACATCCAGCATCGTACCGATAAGCTGCACCACGTGGCCGTTGACCACTAGCGGGTTGCCGGTGATTCTGACCCAGCGCGGCTCGCCACTGACCGTGATCAATTGAAACGTGTCGTTAAACGCAAGGCCTTGCTCGATAGCCGAGTCGATGGCGTCCATTAGGCGCTGGCGGTCTTCGGGGGTATAAGCCTCCATGCGCTGCTCGAAGGTGCGAGCATCACGCTTGTCTACGTCGTAGAGCTCGTTGACGACATCGTTCCAGTGCGTAGCGCGACTGGGCACGTCCATTTCCCAGAGACCAATCGCTGCGTTGCCAATGGCATCGTAGGCACGTTGAGATACATAGTGCTCGAACTGCAGGACCGCGCTACTGGCCAGTTGCTGAAGTAGCGCGCTTTGTACGCTGGAGAGCCGACGGGGCTGGGTATCCATGACGCAGAGCGTGCCGATGACGCTGCCATTGTCTGCGATCAGAGGCGCTCCGGCATAGAACACGATGTGCGGAGGCGAACTCACCAGGGGTAATTGTTTTAGCGAGGCGTCCTGGCGGGCATCTTGTACTTCGTACAGCGCTCGTTTTTCGATGGCAATGCCGCAGAATGAGTGTTCTCGCAGCATCCGCTGCGCGGATTGGCCCACGCTACTCTTGACCCACACATGGGTGTCATCGACGAGCGTCATTAGCGCAATGGGCGTATCGCAGTAGGCAGCAGCCAGTTGAGTGATACGGTCGAAGTGGTCGTCAGCCGACAAGTCCCCTAGCGTATAACGCTTGAGCGTGAGAAGGCGCTGCTCTTCGTTTTCATGGTTGAGGGGCAAAACCATAAGTGACCTATCAGTGACGGTGCGCGTTTGTGCTTACTTTCCCTTATGGTGACGAGACTGTCTAGCGAGTCGACAAATCTCAGTCAACGGTAGAGTATAAGAGGATGCTGATTCGACTGAGAGCGCCTTCGTGGACTTACTTGAACTCTTTACACGCACCTTAGACGTGACCCTGCCTGTTTTTGCCATGGTGTTCATCGGGATTGCCTTGAAGCGCCTGGGCTGGATCGATAGCGCCTTCATTTCGACTGCCTCGTCTCTCGTGTTCAAAGCCACACTGCCCACGCTGATCTTTCTCAGCCTAGTCAAAGCCGACTTGAGCGTTGCTCTTGATGTGCCCTTACTGCTCTTTTTTGCGCTCGCCACGTTGGGCCAGTTTTTGCTCAGTTGGGGTTGGGCGCACCTGCGCGTGCCAAGAGCCGACCGGGGCATTTATGTTCAAGGAGCGTTTCGCGGAAATTGTGGGGTCGTAGGCTTGGCCTTGGCGGCTGGCATGTACGGCAATTATGGTTTATCCGCCGGTAGTTTGCTGCTGGGGGTGGTGATCGTGATGTATAACGCGCTCTCCGTCATTGCCTTGGCGGCCTATCAGCCCGGCCAAGCGACCGATTGGCGGAGTTTGCTGGGTCATATCATCAAAAATCCGCTGATTCTTTCGGTGTTCGCTGCGCTCCCTTTTACCGCTTTCTCGGTGTCGCTGCCCAGCTGGGTGATGACCTCGGGTAATTACTTTGCCTCGCTCACGCTACCGCTCGCGTTGATATGCATCGGCGCAACGCTATCGGTATCCAGCATGCGAGAGGGAAGCCAAGTGGCGCTCAGCGCCAGCAGTATGAAAATGGTGGTTTTACCCGTGCTTTCCACATTGGCTGCGTGGCTGATGGGGTTTTCGGGGAATCAGCTCGGCTTACTGTTTCTTTTCTTTGCCAGCCCCACCGCTGCCGCCAGCTTCGTGATGGTCAAAGCGATCAATGGAAACGTGGCCTTGGCCGCCAATATCATCGCCATGACCACGCTCATGGCCAGCGTGACCGTGACACTGGGTATCTTCGCTCTTCGCCTGCTCGGTTGGATATGACCTCTGCCGATGCAAAACCGCGGTTGGCCGGGGCGGATCAAACCGCTATACTATGCGCCCCGCAAGTCCCTGTAGCTCAGTAGGATAGAGCAGCCGCCTCCTAAGCGGCAGGTCGCAGGTTCGACTCCTGCCAGGGACGCCAAACGCCCCCGTGTCTTCTTCATTTCTAACCACTAGCGCGGCGCGCCTAGCGTTTGCACCCAGTAGTGCGTAAATCGCGAGTCACTATCTTCCGCGTGCGCCATGCCCATGTCGGTAAAGGCATCGTTCATGAGGTTTCGGCAGTGGCCTGGGCTTTCGATCCAGCTTTCGATGGCTGCGTCGGCGGTGGTGTGGCCAGCGGCGATGTTTTCGCCAATCCTTCGCCACGTATAGCCGTGCTGTGTAGCGCGATCACTTATGCTGCTGCCGCCTTGCCCGGTATGGCTGAAGTAGTCGTTCGTGGCCATGTCGTCGGCGTGAGCTTGCGCGGCGGTGGTGAGCGAGCAGCTCCAAGTAAGGGGGCTAGCGGCATCGAAAGAACGTTCGCCGCATTGGCGGGCTTGGCCTCGAGCTTGGTTGACGCGGTCAAGCATCGTTTGCTGCCGTTCGGTGGGAGCGCACGCTTCGGACGCGGGGGATGCCTTATTGGCGGATGAGGCGGGCGCATGCGTTATCCAGACCGTTGCCATCCACGCGATCGAACAAAGCGCCCGGGCAGCCGGGCGCATCATGAACGGCTTATCCACCGAACTTCTCGTTTTCGCCCAAGTTGGGTGTGGCGTCTTTTTTGAGATTGGCTTTGGCGATTTCGTACAGCTGGAACGTTTTGCTCTCTTTGGCTTTCCAGTGCTCACCCATTTCTACTTTCACTTCCAGTAGGGCGACATCAGGGTCGTCTTTGCCTTCAGGGAACCAGGCCGCGACGAAGGGGTTCCAGTACTTGTCGATCAGCTCACGGTCGTCGATGACGTTGGCCTTACCGGATAAGGAGACGTAGACACCGTCGTCTTGGTCCGAAAAGCTAAGACAGACATCGTGATCGCTTTTGGTTTCCAGTACTTTTTCAGCACTACGGCGAGTATAGAACCAAAGCGTGCCGTCGTAGTCGTCTTGCACGAGGTGCATGGGGCGGGCGCGTGGCATGTCATGGTCTAACGTCACCAGCATGCCGACTTTGATATCCTTGATCATTTTCCAGATTTTTTGCTTATGCTCTGGGCTAGACATGGCGTCACTCTCCTTATGAATGGCTAGCAGTGGGCGATTGCCAAGTGCCTCTTTCTGGGGCAATGCTTATGCAAAAGCTAATAGGATTCGTGCGGTGTTGTACAAATCCTTTCATTAGCCTAGCTGCCATTGAGGAGATCAGCAAATCAGCTCTCCGGGGAGTTCGATAGTGAATTCGCCACCGCCGCCGTTGGCATCTCGGTAGTACACCTCGCCCCCCAGCTGCTGGGCAATTTCTCGGGTAATGGCGAGCCCCAAGCCGGTACCGGGGAGCTTGCGTGTGTCACTAGCGTCCGCTTGGGAAAAACGCTTGAAGAGGTGGGGTTGAAAGTCGGGGTCGACACCTGGTCCGTGATCGCGGACGCTAATGTTGACGGTTGACTGTTGGTGCGCAACGGAGATTTCGACCGGACGATCTTTCGGCGTGAATTTGACGGCATTCGACATCAAGTTGGTTAGCGCTTGAATCAGCCGTGGACCGTCGACGTTGACGCGCACCTCTGGCCACTGTGGCGTGGCTTCAATACGGACCCCGTGCTGCTCTCCGTACCCGGCCATGGAGTCGATCGCCTCTACCACCAGCGGGGTCAATGGCTGCGCGGCCAGGTTCATGGGCATTTTGCCTGCCACCAATTTCTCCATATCCAGCAGGTCGTTGATGAGCGTGGCAAGCCGCTGCACGTTGCGCTGGGCGGTTTCCAACAGCGCATTGGCGGGGGCAGGCAGTTCGCCCACGACGCCGCCTGCCAGAAGCCCTAACGAGCCATTGATGGAGGTGAGCGGGGTGCGCAGTTCGTGGCTCACGGTAGCGATGAACTGATTCTTCATCTTATCCAGCCGTCGTCGCTCGGTAATGTCCTCTATCAGTGACCAGATGACGGGGCGCCCGTCGGGGTCATGGCTCAGCATGCCCTGCAAACGAACCGGGTAGCGGCTGCCATCCTTGCGGATGTACTCTTTTTCGAAAGGCCCGTAGCGGCCCTCGTTTTTGAGGCTCACGAGTACTTGCTCTTCCATGGCTTGGTACTCTCGGGGCGTAAGGTCCCAGTAGCTGAGCTTGACGAACTCGTCGCGGGTATAACCGGAGGGCAGCGTCAAGGCGTCGTTGAGATCGATGAACTGCCCGGTCTCGTAATCGTTGAGCGCAATGCCAATGGGAGCAAACTCAAAAAGGCCTCTAAGACGACTCTCGTTGCGCTCCAGGGCTTTTCGTGCCAACTCTTGTTCATGGATATCGTGCAGGTAGCCATGCCATAGCACGCTGCCATCGGCGAGCCGCTCTGGCCGCGCCTGACCGGCTGTCCAGCGGTACACGCCCTGATCGTTTCGTACGCGATACGTGGCATGCCAGTCCCCGAGCGCGTTGGCGGAATGCTGTATGGCGGACGCCACGGATGCCAGGTCGTCTGGATGGATGCGCTCGAAGGCGGGAGTGGCGTCTTGGGCCGCCTGTTTGGGCGTCATGCCGTAAAGGGTTTGAATTTGCGGTGAGCTGAACGGGAACGTGGGCCGTCCGTCGGGAAACTGTCGGTACTGATAAATGACGCCAGGCAGTTGCGCCATGAGCTTGGTAATCCGCTCGTTGCTCAAACTGTTGGTCAAGGTATCAGCCAGCCAGCGGGCGAGTAGTCTTAGAAACAAGGTTTCGCTTTCATCAAACTCGCTGCCCCGGGGTGAGGCTGAGGAGAAGTTGAGCGTACCGAACACTTGGCCCTCCACTTCGATGACGATGGCGGCATAGGCGCCAAGAGGAAAGGCTTGATAACAGGGGTGAGCATGAAATTCACTGTTGGCGACATTGGCGATAAACAGCTCTTTTTTCTGTCCGGTGAAGAGTAGTTGGCACCAAGTGCTGCCTAAATCGAAGCGCTCACCGGCCGCCAGTGGCATGCCGGGGGAGCACTCTACCCATCGAGCGGTGTATACCTCGCCCTCGATCTGGCTGAGGATCGCTAGGTCCAAACCGAGATAGTGACGCGTCGTATGCAGTGCATACTGAATTTTGGCATCGAGGGTGTCGAGCGTATTGAACGCGATATCGTTGAGCAACAGCAGCGCATCGTGGTGTTTGCGAAGCTGCACGCGGGCTTCGTGCTCACGGGTAATGTCGACGATGAACCCTTCCATGATCAAGGGGTGTTGGGCATCGCCTGTCACCCAGTTGCCGCGCTCTTCGACCCAGCGCCAACGGCCATCGCGGTGGCGTATCCGGTACTCAATATGCCAACCTTCGCTGGCGGCGCGGGCGGTTTCGATCGCGTCGCCCACGGCGGCGGCATCGTCGGGATGAATGATGTCGGCATAGCTGAGGCACGCGTTATTGATGAGTTCTTTCGCGGTATGGCCGCTGACCTGGTCGATTTGCCCGCTGATGTAGAGCATGGTCCAGTTCTCATCCGGTAAGCAGCGATAGGTCACCCCGGGCATGTTGCTCAACAGTGACGCAAACTCATCCCGGCTGGCTTGCAAGGCCTGCTGCGCCTCGATCTCGTGGGTGATGTCGGTATGGGTGCCATACATCAACAGCGGCTGACCCTCTGAGGTCCAGTCGAACACCTGCCCGCGGTCGTGCACCCACACCCAGTGGCCCTGCTTGTGACGCATTCTTGCTTTGCAGCTATAGCTTTCCGTTTCTCCTCGAAAATGCGCATCGAGTAGGGCGGCAGAGTGAGCCAAGTCGTCGGGGTGTGCAAGGTCCAACCACGTATTGATGGTGATGGGGCTGAGCTCTTCCAGCGTATAGCCAACGATCTGTGCCCACCGCTCGTTGAAAACGGTCTCTCCCGTTTGTACGTTCCACTGCCAGGTGCCGACGCCAGTGCCTTCGATGACCAATCGGGCACGGCGCTCGCTTTTTTGCAGTGCCAGCGACAGCGCAGAGTGAGAGGCGTGGTGACCGATATCGTCCTGGATCAGTGCCTCTATCGTTGCGGCGATGTCGTGAAGCAGCGCAATCTGTTCTTTCGTGAAGGCTCTTGGAACCGTGTCGAACAGGCAGAGACAGCCTGCCGAGCGATCCGAAGACGTAGCCAACGGTATCCCGGCAAAGAAGCGGACGAAGGGGGCGGCCTGAACCATGGGGTGATCGGCGAAGCGGATATCCGCCTGGGCGTCCTCGACGATCAAACAATCGCTTGGAAAGAGCGCATGGCGACGAAATGTGTTTGCTAACGCGGCTGCGCTGGTTTCCAACAGGCCCTGGCTCGTCGCGAGCTCCAAGCGGTCATGTTGACGTAGATAGACTTGCACGATGGGCACGCCGAACACCTGTTGCGCGAGGCGCGCCACACGCTCGAAACGAGGGGGCTTGCCATCGTTCAAACCGTGGTCAACATTCGCTTCTAACGCAGGTGCAGCGCGGCTTATTGAACCCTGGGGTGTTTTCATGGCGTGACCATCGATGCCTGTCAAGCTTGTTGGAACCTGGAATCAGGCGGCTTCTAATCGCTGATCGCGTTGAACCAGCGGGTCTTCCCGGTCCGGGTTCAGCCAGACCGTCCGGCGCGGTGTCCAGTTCCGAGTGG
>NZ_JAKRFG010000022.1:0-32418 GCF_022348135.1 Halomonas sp. McD50-4
GACCAACCTACCACAGAGCTCTAACTTTCTGACAAACAAGAGGTTTTCCAACCTCATCACCGCTGGTAACGCTGGGCGTCCCCGGCAGCGGATGCGTACTTTACGGATTCGATGCCGGGTTGGCAAGAGGGTTTTGTAAAAAAACTCCAACATCTTTCTGCCAAGCTGAAATGCTGTATATCACTTACCTCCTTAGGCTGGAGGAGTCATCGCGCCCATCGCCCCAGCTACTAGCGACTCAGAACTCAAATCGGCAATCGTACGAGCCCCTGTCAGGGTCATGGCTACCTTCATCTCTTTCTCGAACAGATCGAGCAGGTGAGCAACTCCGGCCTCGCCTGCCGTTGCCAGTGCATAGATGAAGGCACGACCAATGAGCGCAGTGTCCGCCCCCATGGCAATCATGCGCACGACATCGAGACCACTGCGCACGCCAGAATCGGCCAAAATCGCCAGATCACCTTTCACCGCATCCGCAATGGCAGGGAGCGCACGCGCGGTCGAAGGTACGCCATCCAGCTGTCGGCCGCCGTGATTGGACACCACGATCCCATCGGCACCAAAGCGCACGGCATCCCGCGCATCTTCCGGATCCAGAATCCCCTTAATGATCATGGGACCATCCCACTGCTCGCGTATCCACTCCAAATCTTTCCAAGAGATGGACGGATCGAAGTTATCACCCAGCCAAGCGATGTAATCTTCCAGTTCGGTGGGCTTGCCACGATAGTCAGACACATTGCCCAGATCATGAGGGCGACCATGAATACCCACATCCCATGCCCATAGCGGATGCAACGCCGCCTGAAGAATGCGTCTCATGGGGCCATGCTTACCGCTCATCCCTGAGTGCGCATCACGGTAGCGAGCGCCGGGCACCGGCATATCGACGGTAAAAATCAGCGTTTTCACACCTGCCGCCTTGGCGCGCTCAAGAACATGTTTCATGAAGCCCCGGTCTTTTAGCACGTAGAGCTGGAACCAAATGGGGCGATCGACGGCAGCGGCCACTTCTGCG
This sequence comes from Halomonas sp. McD50-4, assembly GCF_022348135.1. NCBI lineage: Bacteria > Pseudomonadati > Pseudomonadota > Gammaproteobacteria > Oceanospirillales > Halomonadaceae > Halomonas > Halomonas sp. McD50-4. Next base: position 1,019 of record NZ_JAKRFG010000022.1, read on the forward strand.
ATGGGGCAAACCGATACGGTAGAGAGTGTAAAAGGAATCCCTTTCTTGGTCGCGGCACGCGCCGCCTGGACTTCTCCACGTCGAGCATACATACCCGCCAACCCGACGGGCGCCAGCGCCAGCGGCATCGCTAGCTTCTCACCCAGCAGCTCGGTTTCCAGTGACAGCGACGACATGTCTTTGAGCACACGCTGGCGTAGCGCGACGTCACGCAGATCGTCGGCATTTCGCCGCAATGTATGCTCGGCATACGACCCACCATCGGCATAGTGAAAGAGGAAGGGGGGAAGGCGGCGCTTGGCAGCCTGCCGATAGTCCGTAGAAGCAGAGATGATCATGACGGGCCCTATGCACGGAAGACGTTATTGTAAGTAGCCATTAAAAGTAGGCGCGAATTCGCTGATGATGGCGTTACACTCCGACCGACCGCAAACAGCGACACGCCTGTCATCAAGCCAATATTGGTAATACCAATTGACAAATAATGATCAATAACGTTAATGACAAGCTGGTGGTATGTCAAACGAAGATCCCTTCTTACGTGCAAACCAACTTTATACTTTAGTTTACTCGAAGTCGCTAACACGGTGGGTATTCGCTGCTTGAGTAGCGCTCTAAAACACCTTACTATTGGTCTTACCAATTAAGGGAGCCCCACCAATGACCTACCCTCCGCTCCGTCAACAGCGCCTTGCCGACGTGATAACGGAACGCCTGGAAGCCATGATCTTGGAAGGCAGCCTCAAGCCCGGCCAACGTTTACCGCCAGAAAGGGAGCTTGCCGAGCGTTTCGGCGTATCGCGCCCTTCGCTGCGCGAAGCCATTCAGAAGCTAGCGGCTCGCGGCCTGCTCATCAGCCGCCAGGGAGGCGGCACCTTCGTCAATGAAACGCTGAATAGTGGTTACACTGATCCGCTGCTGGAAATGCTCTCGCGCCATAACGAATTCCATTTGGACCTGCTGGAATTTCGTGACGCCATGGAGGGCATTTCCGCCTATTATGCGGCCCTTCGCTCCACGCCTGCCGACAAAGCCGTGCTCATTCAGCGCTTCGAGGAACTGGACGGTGGCTTCGTCGGTGCCGATCCTGCGCAGGAAGCCAAACTAGACGCCGCGTTTCATCTTGCCATTGCGGAAGCAGCGCACAACGTGCTGCTGCTGCACACCATCCGCGGCATTTTCCACCTGCTCGAGCAGAGCATCGTGGATAATCTGGCCCATCTGTTTGCCAAGCCCGACTCGCGCACGCAACTCATGAAACAGCACCGTGCTTTACTGGACGCCATCTTAGAAGGCCGTGCCGAAGACGCCCGCGCCCGCGCCCATGAACACTTGGTGTACGTAGAGGAGGGCTTGCTGGAGATGGCCAGAGCCGAGACTCGCGCCCAGCGCGCGTTACGCCGTGCCCAGGGCACCAGCAGCCCGGCATGAACAGTCATGTCAGTCCTACCGCGCGGCGCTGGCGGCTGCTATGGCTGATCGTCATTCCCCTAGGGCTACTGCTATGTATGTGGCAAGCGTCCCAGCTCGCTCGTGAGCAGGCACTCTCGAATCTTCAAGATGATGCCGAAAACGAGCTGCGCCTTTCTGCAGCCAACTTGAACGGCTATCTGCTGCGCTACGACTACCTGCCACAAATGCTGGCCACGCGGGAAGGCATCCAACGCTTCTTGGACTCCCCCGAGAGCCAGGACCCCATGCCACTCAACCTGCTGCTGGATCGTTTTCGATTCACTTCAGGCGTATCGGACGTTTACCTGCTTGATCGCGATGCCGACACCATCGCGGCCAGCAACTGGCATCGGCCCAACACGTTCATTGGTCAGAACTACGCGTTTCGCAGCTACTACTCCGATGCCATCGCGGGTGGCCAGGGACGCTTTTTTGGGCTAGGGATCCAGTCGTTAGAGCGCGGCTACTACTTTTCCTCTCCGGTGTGGCTGGACGACACCTCTCCCGATGCCAAGCCCGATGGTGTGATCGTGGTAAAAGTGCTGCTCGATGACGTCGAGGAGAGTTGGGCCGAGCAGGACGCCGAACTGTTCGTCACCGATAGCGACAACATCATCTTCATGGCCAGCCACCCCGAACTGCGCATGAATGCCCTCTACCCATTGAGCGACGTCCAGCGCAACGCACTGCGCGCTACTCGCCGTTACGCCATGGAGCCGCTATCGCCCTCCGGCATTCAGCTGGATACTCCTTACGCGCCCGGCAGCTATTTGGTGAGCTTCGCGCATGGCCCACTGAGCGGGGGTCGCTATTTAAGCCTCACCCGGCCAATTCCTGAGTTTGGCTGGCAAATGCATATTCTCAAACCGCTGACGCCGGTCATCAATGCTCAGTGGATTGCCGCTTTTATGGCAGGGGGGCTCTATAGCGTTATCGCCCTGGCAGGCGGCATTGGCTGGCAGCGCCTAAGGTTACGTCGAGAGCGTGAAGCGTTTGCCGAGCGAGAGCGTCAAACGTTGGCCCGGGTGCGCGATGAGCTTGAAGTCAGCGTCGAGCGTCGCACCCGGGATCTGGTCGCCAGTAATCAGCGTCTTTCGGATGAAATCGAAGAGCGGCGGCGAGCAGAGGCCAACTTGCGTCAAACCCAGGATGAACTGATCCAAGCCGCCAAGCTCGCCGTGCTAGGTCAACTGGCGGCGGGCATCAACCATGAGCTCAACCAACCCCTCGCCGCCATTCGCGCCTACGCCGAAAACGCCCGGCGCTTTATCGAGCTGGCACGCATCGAGCGCGCTGACGCCAACTTGGCGCATATCGTCGAACTCACTGAACGCATGGCCGACATTAGCGCCCAACTGCGCCAATTCTCTCGCAAAAGCAGCGATCGTCAAGAAACGATTTCGGTTCAAGCATGCATCGAGTACGCCCTGCGCCTGTTTCATAGTCGCCTGCGCGATGACGCTATCCACGTGGTTCATCAGTGGCCCGAAGAGACCCTCTGGGTAGAGGGCGACTTAGTGCGCCTTGAGCAGGTACTCGTGAACCTGATTGGCAACGCGGTTCAGGCAATGAAGGAGGCCGAGGCACCTGTTCTGACGCTGAGTGCCCAAATAGACGACGCGCACATCGTCATCAGCGTGGCAGATAATGGCCCAGGCATTGCGACGGATCATCTAGGCCATATTTTCGAGCCCTTTTTTACCACCAAAGCGCCGGGCAGCGGACTAGGGCTAGGACTCTCGATCTCCTCGCGTATTATGGAGGACCTGGGAGGCAAGCTACAGGCCCGCAATCTTGTCGATGGCGGCGCCTGCTTTACGGTAACTCTGCCACGTTCGCCAGCGCCTTCCGCCTCCCGCCATGAAGAGGAGAACCCTTCCCATGCATGAGCCGTCGACACTGCCGGTCATGGTGATCGACGACGAGCCGCATCTTCGTATCACCGCCAGTCAAACCTTAGAACTCGCCGGTTATACGCCCCACTGCTTCGAGTCGGCCGAGCAGGCACTGGCCGCACTGCCAGCCAATTTCCCCGGCGTCATCGTCAGCGATATTCGAATGCCAGGCATGGACGGCATGTCCCTGTTGCATGAACTGCATAGCCGCGACGCCACGCTGCCGATCATTCTGATTACCGGCCACGGCGATATCTCCACCGCCGTGGAGGCAATGCGGGCAGGCGCTTGGGACTTCCTGGAAAAGCCTTTCGCAGGCGACCAGCTGCTGGATGTGGTGAGGCGTGGCATCGAAAAGCGCCAGCTCAGCCTCGAAAACCTGCGTTTGAAAGCCGAGCTAGAGGTGCAGCAAGCCGCACTAGGGCCACGTCTGGTCGGGAGAACGCCAGTGATCTCACGTCTCGCCGCGATGATTCAGCGCATCAGCCAAGTGGAGGCCGACGTGCTGTTGTTTGGCGAGACCGGCACCGGCAAAGACCTGGTTGCTCGGGCGATTCATGAGCGTAGCGCCCGGCGTAACAGCCCCTTTATGGCCATCAACTGCGGCGCGGTGCCAGAAAACACGATCGAATCCGAACTGTTTGGTCATGAGAAAGGGGCATTTACTGGCGCAGTGGAGCGGCGCATTGGCAAATTCGAGCATGCCAACGGTGGCACGGTCTTTTTGGATGAGATCGAATCGATGCCGCTGGCGCTGCAGGTGAAACTGCTGCGCGTATTGCAAGAGCGTAGCGTGGAGCGCCTCGGCGCCAACGAAGCAGTGCCGCTCGATATTCGTGTGATCGCTGCCACCAAAGTGGATCTAAAAATGGCCGCGGAGGAAGGGCGCTTTCGTGAAGACCTCTACTACCGACTCAACGTGGTCACGCTGCCCCTTCCCGCTCTGCGTGAGCGGCGCGAAGATATTCCCCTGCTGTTCCAGCACTTTGCCGTCGTCGCCGCCAACCGCAGCGGTTTGGAAGCGCCTACCCTGGATAGCCATGCGGTTGCGGCCCTGTTGGCCCACGATTGGCCTGGCAACGTTCGCGAGCTGCGCAATTTAGCAGAGCGTTACGTGCTGTTAGGCGCGGCGTTCGACTACCGTCTGGATGTCTTGCTCGAGGGGGTCACCGCAGATACGCAAGAACCCACGCTGCCACGCCAAGTAGAGTTGTTCGAAAAAAGTCTGATCAGCCAATCCCTGGCACGTCATCATGGCCGAGTGACCGATGTGTGTCGTCATTTAGGGATTCCGCGTAAAACGTTTTACGACAAGCTAAAGAAACATGGCCTCAGCGCCGATGACTATCGCCACAGCAGCGAGCCTTGATGAAATAACTCCAGCAGCACGCTCCAGGGGGGTACCCAAGGCATCAGCACCAACAGGGCGATCAGCATCAATAGGTTGGATAGCGGACGGCGGCTATCCCCCAGCTTCAGCGCTGTCCCGAACGAGCGCTTGAGCCGTGCACCTTCCAAATCGACACTAAACAGCTCGTCCAGGCCCAAGTGGATGATAAAACCCAACAACACCGCCGCTCCATGGGACCACGCCAGCCAGGCAGGCTGCGCCAATACGTGGTAACTGATAGCGGCGGCGGCCAGCGCACAGAGCCCTGCCGCCATCAGCGAGTGCCAGATACCACGATGCACTGTCAGGCGCGAAAATAGCACCGCCGCTAAATAGCGCACCGAAAAATAGATGCCCCCGCAGGCCACCAGCAGCAACCCAGGCGTCAGCCAGGGCTGGAGCAGCAGCACGCCCAACACCAGCGAAGGAACGGATAATAGATTGAAAATCAGTCGTATAGAGCGAGAGCGGTCGGCGTCGATGTCAGGCAGGATCCCGCCAAACGCCACCAGCGCAATGACCAGCAGTGCTTGAGGCGCTCCCCACCACTGGGCTTGCCAGCCAACGTAAGCCATTAGCGTGCCGCCCGCTGCTGCTACCGTAATATGCGTGCGAAAATTAGCCATGTCGCGGCACCCTAGAAAACTGGATAAATTACCAGATTTTTAGAGAGCGCAACATGGCTATTTTAGAAAAAAGAGTGGTTAGGCAAGCGCTTAGCGTCCGCTGTCGGTATCACTGAGAAACCGGTCTTTTAACTTGACATAATTACCCGCCGTGTAAGGAAAGAAGGCGCGCTCTTTCTCTTTCAGCGGGCGCAGCGCTTTTGCCGGGTTGCCTGCATAAACGAAGCCGCTCTCCAGCCGTTTCCCGGGTGTCACCACGGCGCCAGCGGCTATGATGACCTCATCTTCGACGACGGCCCCATCCATGACGATTGCCCCCATTCCCACCAGGATACGGTTACCCAGCGTGCAGCCATGCAGAATGGCTTTATGGCCGATGGTCACGTCGTCACCAATGGTCAGCGGAAAACCCTCCGGATTGAAGTCGCTCGCATGGGTGATGTGCAGCACGCTGCCATCCTGAACGCTGGTCCGCGCGCCAATGGTGATACGGTGCATATCGCCACGAATCACGGTCATCGGCCATACAGAACAGTCGTCGCCTAGCGTGACATTGCCGATCACCACGCTAGCGGGGTCGATATAGACACGCTCACCCAACTGCGGCGAGACGCCTTGATAGGTCCTTAAGGCACTGCTCATGGCACACTCCTCTGAAGCATTTCGCGTTTCGTAACGACACATGATGAGGGAACTATAACAACCCACCCAGTAGAACGATAAACGTCAGTGGAATCGATACCCAGCGGACGATAGTGCGCCACAGGACATAACCACCATCGCCCACGCCCAGCGCTTTCACGACCAGCGCTTGCGGCATCACCCAGGCGGCAAAGGTGGCAATCAGCAAACCGCCCAAGGGTAGAAAGATGTCAGGCGGAATACTGCTCACTAGCTCGAACACGTTACGGCCAAGCAGTGGCCGGAACTCGGCCAGCGTGGAAAATGAAAACGCCGACAGCAGGCCGAGAAGCCAAACGCTGATGGCCACCACGGCGGTGGAAACACTGCGTCGCCAACCCAGCCCTTGCAGCGTTGCCACCATTGGCTCGGCCAAGTTGATCGCCGAGGTCCACGTGGCGAGCAGCAGCAGTAAGAAAAAAACGCTGAGCCAGAGCGAGCCCCACGGCAGCTCGGAAAACGCGATCGGCAGCGTCACGAACATCAGTCCTGGGCCATCGGCAGGGTCCATGCTTTGCGCAAACACCACCGAGAAAATCGCGATGCCCGCCAACAGCGCCACACTGATATCCAGCACTGCCACAGCGAAAGCCGCTTTGGGCAGGCTCTGCTCATCGGGCATATAAGCACCGTATGCCATCAACGCGCAGGCCCCGACAGCCAGGGTAAAGAACGCGTGACCCATGGCGTGCAATACAACCGCGGGCGTCACGTCGGTAAAGGAGGGTAGAAAGAGCCAGGACAGCGCCGTGCCAAAACCTGTGGTGGTAGTGGCGTAAACGGCCAATAGCAGCAGCAAGCCGTAAAGCAGCGGCATCAGCAGGTTGTTGAGACGCTCGAGTCCCTTGGCGACGCCCGCGGCCACCACCGTCATGGTCATGAACAGAAACAGCGAGTGATTGAAGATCAGCAGCCCTGGATTCGCTAGAAAGGCTTCGAACCCCGCGCCGATCTCGGCAGCGCTGGCGCCGTGGAAATTGCCGTTCACCGAGGCGACCAGAAACTCGATCGACCAGCCGGACACCACCGAATAAAACGACAAAATACAGAACACGGTGAACGCACCAAACAGCCCCAGCCAACGCCAGTACCGTGACGCCCCGGCTTCGGATGCCAACACGCCGAGCGCCTGCATCGGCCCGCGCCGCCCGGCACGCCCGATGAGAATTTCCGCCATCATCACGGGAATCCCAAGTAGCAACACGAACGCCACATAAATCAGCAAAAAAGCAGCGCCGCCGTTCTCTCCCGCCACATAGGGGAAGCGCCAAATATTACCCAGCCCAACCGCAGCACCTGTTACCGCCAAGATAAAGGCCCGCTTCGACCCCCAGCGCTCTAGCGTTTCACTCATTACTTGCTCCTGCCATGGGTGGCATTGTTTGGTGACACTTGCAAATTAAGGATATGGAAAGGCGGCAAGACTAGCAGGCACCCGCCCCCAGGCCAAACGCTTGCAGCGGGCCGAGCATTGAAACAGCGCCCTACTGCCCGCACTGTGTCATCATCAGTGCATGCATTGTGTGCACCTTCACTTGATGACTGCCGAGGTACTTATGTCCCGCAACCCGTTGCTAGAGAGTCACGAGCTTCCCCCTTTCGCCGACATTCGTGCCAACCACGTAGTGCCCGCCGTAGAAACGCTGCTCGATGAAAGCCGCGAGGCGATTGATCGACTCGCCCAACAGGCCGCTACGACGCCACCCACATGGGAGAATTTTGCCGCCCCACTGGAAGGCGTGAATGACCGTCTTTCCCAAGCCTGGTCGCCGGTATCGCACCTCAACGGCACCATGAACACGCCAGAGCTGCGCGACGCGTACCAAGCCTGTCTGGAAAAACTCTCTGCGTTTGGCACCTGGGTTGGCCAGCACGAAGGGCTGTTCAAAGGCTGGCAGGCGCTAAAAGAGAGCGAGAGTTGGTCAACGCTGACGGCCGCCCAACAGCGTACGGTGGATAACGCCCTGCGCGATTTTCGCCTGGCCGGGGTCGATCTCCCTGCGGATAAGAAGGTTCGCTACGGCGAGATTCAATCCCGCCTCTCGACGCTGTCTAATCAGTTCTCCAACAACGTGCTGGATGCCACTCAGGCGTGGCACAAAGACATTCAGGATCGTGCGTCGTTGGCTGGCGTTCCTGAGAGCGCCCTGGAAACCCTCAAAGCCCTGGCAGATGCCAAAGGCGTGGAGGGCTACCGTATTACGCTGGATTTCCCGAGTTTCTTCCCCATCGTCAGCTACGCCGACAGCCGTGAACTGCGCGAGGAGGTGTATACCGCCTTCGTGACCCGAGCCTCCGACCAGGGTCCCAACGCGGGTAAGTTCGACAACGCGCCCATTTTGGAAGAGATTCTAGCCCTGCGTCAGGAGTTGGCGCAGCTGCTGGGCTTCGCGACCTACGCCGACTACTCGCTGACCACCAAAATGGCGGACTCCCCCACGCAGGTGTTGGACTTTCTGGAAGATCTCGCCCGTCGCGCCAAGCCTCAAGCGCAAGAGGAGTTTGCCGAGCTCAGCGCTTACGCCCGCGACGAGCTCGGCATCGAGACGCTCAAACCCTGGGATGTCGCCTACGTCAGTGAAAAGCTTCGCGAAGCGCGTTACGCTATCTCCCAAGAGCAGCTGCGTCCCTACTTCCCCGCGCCACGGGTCGTCGATGGCTTGTTCCAGGTCGTCGAGCGTCTTTATAACGTGCATATCGAAGCGGATGACAGCGCCCCGAGCTACCACGACGATGTCCGCTTTTACCGCATCAGCGAGCACGGCAAGCCGATTGCCGGTTTCTATCTAGATCTCTACGCCCGTGAAGGGAAACGTGGCGGCGCGTGGATGGCCGACTGCCGGGTACGCCGCAAAACCGATAACGGCGTGCAGCTCCCCGTGGCCTTTTTGACCTGCAACTTCACCGCGCCGGTGGGCGGCAAACCTGCGCTCCTCACCCATGACGAAGTGACCACGCTGTTCCACGAATTCGGCCATGGCCTGCATCACATGCTGACCAAGCAGGAGGTGGCCGACGTCTCAGGCATCAATGGCGTCGCCTGGGATGCGGTAGAACTGCCCAGCCAGTTCATGGAGAACTACTGCTGGGAGCGAGAAGGCCTCGACCTGCTAGCCAAACACGTAGACACCGGCGAACCGCTGCCAGACGTTCTGTTCGAGCGTCTGCAAGCGGCCAAAAACTTCCAGTCTGCCATGGGCATGGTGCGACAGATCGAGTTTTCACTGTTCGACCTGCGCCTCCACCATGAGCTGGAAGCACCTTCGGCTAGCGATGTACAAGCGCTGCTCGACGACGTGCGTCGCCAAACCTCCGTCGTACCGGTGGTCGACTTCAACCGCTTCCAAAATAGCTTCAGCCACATCTTTGCAGGCGGCTACGCCGCTGGCTACTACAGCTATAAGTGGGCGGAGGTCCTCTCTGCCGATGCCTGGAGTGCCTTTGAAGAGGCGGGTATCTTTGATCCCACCACTGGCCAGCGCTTCCGCGAGGAAATTCTTGAGCAAGGCGGCGCTCGGGATGCCGCCGAGCTATTCCGTGCTTTCCGGGGCCGTGAACCCAGCGTCGAGCCGCTGCTACGCCATAGCGGTATCCGCGCGGCCTAAACCGACCGTTTCGATACGGTGCGGCGGCTCAGCCGTCGCACCTTGGGAGCCAAACCGATGTCGAGTGTTAAACGTTTTATCGCGGGGGTGACTTGCCCACGCTGCGCCGCCATGGACCGTATTCGCGCTTGGGAGCAAAACGGTATTCGCTACCGGGAGTGCGTCAGCTGCGATTTTTTCGAACAGTTGCCCATTGAGGACGACGCAGCCCCTGAACTCACCACTCGTGTGAATCAAGTGCGCGATGAGCAAAAAGTCCAGGACGTGCAGCCTGTGCGTATTCTGGATCCTGGCAAAAAGAAGTAACGCCCTCGCCGACCCATCGACCAACCCCGGGTAGCGACTAAGGCGCTGCCCACTCAAGGTGTGCGGAATTCCGCACATCACCCCGCTTACCCCGTGCGAAAAGCCAGACACTTACCGCGTTTTGCATTTCAACCAAAGTTGAAGACCATTTTCTCAATCTATTGATTTAAAAATAAAAATACGTACATGGCACGAGTATCGCTCTGTATAAGCTGCTTAATGATGAAGCACTGGCGGTGTCCCACACGCGCCAGACGATAATCCCAATAACAGCTTAGGAAAACTCGCCATGCGCAATACGATGCCCAAAACGATTGCCCTGCTCGCTGGTGGCGCGCTACTCGCCGCCGGTACTGCCCACGCGGACCGCTCCGAGTGGCCAACCAACTTCACGGTGGGTACGGCCAGTCAAGGCGGCACCTACTTCGTTTACGGCTCTGGCTGGGCAAACTTCATCGCCGATGAGCTCGGTGTTTCAGGCGGCGGCGAAGTGACTGGTGGCCCTACCCAAAACCTGGCGCTAGTACATAGCGGCGATATGGCGTTCGGCCTAACCACCATGGGACCGGCTTCCGATGCCATGAAAGGCGAAAGCCCGCTGGCCCCAGGCCTAGTAATGGACAACGTGTGCGCGCTGTTCCCGATGTACGAGACTCCGTTCTCCATCGCAGCGCTCTCGAGCTCTGGCATTACTTCCATCTCTGAGATTCCTGACGGTGCGCGCATCGGCTTCGGCCCGGCGGCATCGACGTCTGACACCTACTTCCCAGCCATGCTGGAAACACTGGGCGTCAACTTCGAGCGCCGTAACGGCGGCTGGTCGGATCTGGGCGGTCAGCTTCAGGACGGCTTGCTGGACGTCGTCGCGTTTGCTGCAGGTATCCCGATTCCGGCGGTTAGCCAGTTAGAAGTACAAACCGACGTGAACATCATCGAATTTACCGAAGAAGAGCTGGCCACCGTGCTGGAAAACTATCCGGTTGCTGAATTCACCATTCCGGCCAGCACCTACACCACACTGGAAGAAGATGCGCGCGCCGTCTCCATGTGGAACTTCGCCATTGCCGGTTGTGACCTGCCGGAAGACTTCATCTACGAAGTCACCAAGGCGACCATGGAAAACAACGATCGGATGCGTGACGTACACCGCAGCGCTGAAACCAGCATCCCGGAGAACATCGTTCATAACAACGTACTGCCCTTCCACCCGGGTGCAGCACGCTGGTACGAAGAGAACGGTTACGACATCTCTGACGATATGATCAAGTAAGTACGCCGCACCATCGCGCTGCCCCGTCACCGACCCTGTCGGGCGGGGCAGCGTTCGCTACTGCCCCTTTCTCTGCTTTTGCTGTGAGGGTGACCTCTGATGAGTCACAATACCGACCAAGACCCCAACGGCCTCAAGGATGACGCCCTAGCTGGTTCATCAACGCCCGAATCGATTGCCGATGGCGTCGATGAGGAAGTCGTTGAGCCCAACCGCCGCCTATTCGTCGGCTGGCAGTTCCTACTATTTGCAGCACTGGCGATTGCCTACTCGGGTTTCCACCTGTTTTCACTCAACGTGTATCCCATGGAGACCTGGTCGTTTCGCATCGTTCACATCGCCGGTGCGTTGATTTTGGGTTACGGCCTGTTTGCCGGTGCCCGCTTTGCCGAAGATGCGCAGCAAGCGTCACCTGCTTGGTTGAAATGGGTGAGCTACGCGCTGCTGGTGCCTGCGGTTTACGCTCTGGTGCAGGTCTTCTTGATGCAGCAGACCATTAACGGCGGTGCCATGCGCATCGACCCGACCATCGAGACGCTGCACTTTGGCTACCCACTGATGGCGACTACCGCCGTCGCGATCGTACTCTCCTGGTTCTATCGTCAGGAGCGCCACCGCTTCAACGCCGCTGACCTCGTGCTCATGGTGTGTGCACTGGCCAGCGCAGGCTACCTGCTGATGGCGTTCAACACCACCATGCGGATGTCTACCGGCACCTCGTTTGCGCCTCCCGGCATTTCGTGGGCGGCCATTGCAGGTTCGCTACTGATTCTCGAACTGACCCGCCGCGTCGCTGGCTTGGCGCTGGTCGTCATTTCCGCCGTCTTCCTGACCTACGTGTTTGCTGGCCCCTATCTGCCGGGCTTCCTAGGCTACCCGGGGCTGTCGATTCAGCGTTTCTTTAGCCAGGTCTACACCGATGCGGGCATTCTCGGCCCGACCACGGCGGTCTCTTCTACCTATATCATTCTCTTCATCATTTTTGCCGCCTTCCTACAGGCCTCCAAAGTAGGTGATTACTTCGTCAACTTCGCCTTTGCCGCGGCAGGCCGTGCCCGCGGCGGCCCGGCGAAAGTCGCCATCTTTGCCTCTGGCTTGATGGGCATGATCAACGGCACGTCGGCCGGTAACGTGGTCTCCACGGGTTCTCTAACCATTCCGCTCATGAAAAAAGTGGGCTACCCCGCACGTAGTGCAGGGGCCATCGAGGCCGCCGCGTCTACCGGTGGTCAGATCATGCCGCCCATCATGGGCGCAGGTGCGTTCATCATGGCGGAAGTGACCGGTATCCCTTATACCGAAATCGCCATTGCCGCTGTCATCCCGGCCATTCTCTACTTTGCCTCGATCTACTTCATGGTGGATTTCGAAGCCGCCCGTAAAGGCATGCGCGGCATGCGCAAAGACGAGATTCCGCTGTTCTCCAAGCTGGTAAAACAGGTCTATCTGTTCGCGCCGATCATCATTTTGATCGTAGCGCTATTCATGGGCTACTCGGTGATTCGTGCAGGTACGCTGGCCACCGCCTCTGCGGCCGTGGTGAGCTGGATTTCGCCCAACAAGATGGGCCTGCGCGCCATTTTGAGAGCGCTGCAGCTAGCGGGCACCATGTCGATTCAGATCATTGCCGTGTGTGCCTGCGCGGGTTTGATCGTTGGCGTCATCTCGCTGACCGGTGTGGGTGCGCGCTTCTCTTCTCTGCTGCTGGGCTTGGCGGGCGTTAGCCAGCTGCTGGCGCTGTTCTTCGCCATGCTGATCAGCATTCTGCTAGGCATGGGCATGCCGACCACGGCGGCTTACGCGGTGGCGGCCTCGGTCGTGGCACCGGGGTTGATCAACATCGGCATCGAGCCGCTGATTGCTCACTTCTTCGTGTTCTACTTCGCCGTGGTCTCGGCCATTACGCCGCCGGTGGCGCTGGCCTCTTACGCGGCGGCGGGTATCTCTGGGGACAACCCCATGGGCACGTCGGTGGCGTCGTTCAAGATTGGCTTGGCCGCATTTATCGTGCCGTTCATGTTCTTCTACAGCCCGGCGATGCTGATGGAAGGCTCTGCCATGCAAATCCTGCGCGTTGGCCTCACCGCTACGCTGGGTATCGTGCTGCTCTCAGGCATGGTGCAGAAGTGGTTCTTCGGCCCGGTGAACGTCATCCAGCGTGTGGTCATGCTGGTGGGCGCACTTTTCTTGATCTACGGCGGTATCTATACCGATATTGCAGGCCTCGCCATTGGTACAGTGCTATTTGTCATGCAGCGCAAGCAGCACGGTGGCAAAGGCAAGATTGCCAACGCAACCTAAGCAATAACGACTCCTCCTCGAGCAACAGCCGGAACCCTTGGGTTCCGGCTGTTTTTTCTCCAGCGTAGCGTACCTCGCTGCGCAATGCCGGTCAGCGCAGCGTGAACCAAAGCGCCGCCGCCAGCATCGATAGCAACGTTACCGGCACGCCAACTTTAGTAAACGCCACGAATCCTAGATGAACCCCATGGCGTTTCGCGCCCTCTGCCACGATCAAGTTCACCACGCTGCCGATCAGCAGCAGGTTCCCCGCCAAGGTCGACATCACCGCCAACATGACGAGGGTGGACTCCGGCAACCCAGGAAACAGCCCCAACAGCAGCACTACAAAGGGCACGTTGCCAATCACGTTACTGGCCATCAACGCGATGCCCGTCATACTCCACGCACCGCTAGGCAGCCCGTCTTCGCCTAACAGACGATTCACCACCGCGCTGGCCTCGGGCAGCGATGCCACGCTCCCCGTAACGATGAAGAGGCCCACGAACAGCAGTAGCAGGTTCCAATCGACGGCTTGGGTATAACGGTGGCTGGCCACCCGGCGCGACATCATCAGCACCAGGGCCACGGCCAGCGCCGACCACTCGCGGGGGAGCGGCGTCGAGAACAGTACCAACAAGGCAACGGCAGCCAACAGCGGCTTATAGCGAAGGCTTTCTGTCATAGGCGCCGTTGCCAATGGCGCCGAAGCGGGGCCACTGAGCCACCAGCGCCGCCGCCAGACGAGCCAGATGACGCTGTAGGTAGCCATCAGCGCGACCAGCGCAGGGACGGCGGCTTGCAGGCTGTAATCCCAAAACGCTAAGTCGCCCGCCTGACCAATCAGAATATTTTGCGGGTTGCCAATTAGGCTCGCCGCCGAGCCTGCATTGCAGGACATCGCCAGGGCCAGCAGGAACGGCCGAGGGTCCAGCCCTCGAGCCAGCAGCGCCTGGCATAGCAGCGGCGTCAGCGCGAAGGCGACGATATCATTGACCAACAGCGCCGATAGCCCTCCGCCCAACAGCACCACCCCCAGGAGCAGCTTGGTCGGCTGGGCGGCATGCCGAGCCATCCACTCCGATAGCCGATGATACACTCCTGAAAAACCAAACTGCGCCGAGACCAACATCAATGCCATCAGCAGCACCAGCGCGCCAATATCGATATGGCTGGCAATCTCTTCCAACCGGACGGTGCCGGTTATCAGCAACACACATGCCGCCGCGAGGGCCATCCAAGAGCGGTCGACCTGCAGGCCGGGTAATCGGCCCACTGCCATGCCCAGGTAGGTAAATGCGAACACGGCAGTGATCAACCACATCGTGTGGTGCTCCTTCTCTATGCGCGAATCGAGCAGGCATCATACGGCGCTTGCCGATCGCCACAAAGCGCTAAAAATTTGTTAGAGACCCATAAAAAAAGCCGGCCTGCATCAAGGATGCAGACCGGCATGACTAACAGACGACAGTGTTAACTCAGGTTATCCATCACCTTCAATACCGGGGCTGCCTGGTTAAGCGTGTAGAAGTGTAGGCCTGGCGCACCGCCGTCAAGCAGGCGTTCGCACAGGCGCGTCACCACATCGGTGCCGAAGGCGGCAATCGCATCGCTGTCATCGCCATAGGCTTCCAACTGCTTACGGATCCAGCGAGGGATTTCGGCACCGCAAGCGTCGGAGAAGCGCGCCAACTTGGTGTAATTAGTAATCGGCATGATGCCGGGAATGATCGGCTGCTCGACGCCCAGCGCCCGCGCTTTATCGACGAAGTGGAAGTAAGCATCGGCGGTAAAGAAGTACTGGGTGATCGCCATATTGGCGCCCGCCTTCATTTTACGCGCGAAGTTTTCCACATCCTTGTCGAGGTTAGGCGCCTGTGGATGAGATTCCGGATAGGCTGCGACGGCGATATCGAAGTGATCCCCCGTTTCCTCACGAATGAATTCCACTAGCTCGTTGGCGTAGCGCAGCTCGCCGATACTGCCCATACCAGAGGGCATGTCACCGCGCAGCGCTACGAGACTATCGACCCCTTCTTCGCGGTACTTGGCAAGCAAATCACGAAGCTGGGCTTTCTCGCTGCCAATACAGGAAAGATGCGGAGCCGTGGTAATGCCGCTTTGGCTGACGGTCCGGACGATATCTCTAGTGCGCGCCTGGGTGGAGCCCCCTGCACCGTAGGTCACCGAGAAGAAACGCGGATGACGTGCGGCCAACTCATCGCGTACATGAATTAGCTTCTCCCGGCCAGCATCGGTGTTGGGCGGAAAGAATTCGAAGCTAATACCTAGCGGATGCTCTTGGCTGCTCATGGTTTATCCTCGCAGGACGGTAACGTGATCATTATTTGAGGTATTCTCGCTGCTTCACCGCGCAGCGGCTAATGAAAGATTCCACGGTCGACCTTCAATTCGGCTCATGTTAGCTCTACCGCGTCTATCAAGGAGGAGAAATGGACTTAGCACCCAGTGCTTTAATGGGCCCGTTGCTCATGCTGTTGGGGTATGTGGGACTAGGCTTTATTGCCGCTCAACGGTTGCAAATAGACCCGCGCCCCATCGCCACCCTATTGGTCTACTTGATTGCACCGCTCACGATATTTCGTGCACTCATGAACGGGGGCCCCACCGCTGAGTATTTGGTGCTGACCTTCGCGATGTTCCTGTTAGTCAGTAGTATGGCGCTGGCCGTACGCTGGGCAACACAGCACCGCTTTGGCCCCCAAGAGGGAGCGCTGCTGGCGTTCTCCTCCGGCACCGGCAACACCGGCTACTTCGGCCTGCCGGTGGCGCTGATCTTGCTGCCCCCCGAGGGTGTGACGCTGTACCTGTTTTGTATGCTAGGCATCAATTTATACGAGTTTACGGTGGGGTTTTACTTAAGTGCCCGCGGCCACTTCTCGGTGCGCCAGAGCCTCGCCAAAATTGCCCGCCTGCCGCTGGTGTATGCCTTTTTAACGGCACTGCTACTAAACGCGCTCAACGCCACCCTTCCGGCGTCGCTGATGAGTTCATTAGCGGTCTTTCCAGCCACTTATACGCTGCTGGGTATGATGATCATCGGTATGACGTTGAGCCAAGTCACGCTCGCCGCGTGGGATACGCGCTTTGTCGCCACCTGCGTGGGGCTGCGCTATGTACTCTGGCCGCTGGCGATGCTGGGGGCGGTGCTGATACTCCAGCAGTTCACGCCGCTCGCCCCGGAGCTGGCGATGGCGCTGCTGCTACTGGGCGTGGTGCCCATGGCCTCGAACGTTGTCGTGGTGGCCATGGAGTTGGGCATTCAGCCACAGAAAGGCGCGCTGGCAGTGCTCACCACCACACTGCTGGCACCGCTGCTGATCCCTCTCTATTTGGGCCTGATGCTGCGGCTCACTGGCCTGGGTTAGAACCCGTCGACGCCAGCCTGCTGTAGCTGGCGGGCCATGCGCGCTACGTCTGGATGGTGGAAGAAAGCGACGAGCGCTTCGCCGCGTACCGGGCCTACGCTGGGAACGGCTTGCCAATCCGCTCGAGAGTAACTCGCTAGGGTGTACCAATCACCCAGTCGTGCGTCGCCCCCAGGCGGCATGCCCAGCGCCGACAGCCAAGCAGCATAGGGCGCTTGTCGCGCTGCATCGAACTGTGCCGCCAGCGAGTCGGCGGTGGTCGCGCCAATACCGTGGGCCTGCTGCAGTTGCTCTGGCGTCAGCGCTAGCCAACCTAGTAATTCCGTGACCACCCCGGCATCCATTAGCGCCTGCCACGTGCCTTCGCCGACCCCTCGCATGCCCAGCTGTTCGCCAAGGTAGGTTAATCGCGCCAGCAGCTGGGCGCTGCATTCTGACGTTAGTGTAAAACAGCTCAATAGATGATAGCGCTCGGGCGGCGGAGCGCTAAGCGCGGCTCTTTCGCGCGTGTGCCACACCACGCTGGCTACCTGGGGAATCGTCAGACCTGCCAGCGTCACCGCCACCTGGTCGCCTGGGCGCACGTCCCACGCTTCCCAGCGTTCCAGCGAGCCCAACGACACGCGGCTGATGCGTCGTCCTTCCAAGGTAACCGGATAGAGCCACAACAGCGGCGTTACGCGCCCGGTGCGCCCCACGCGGAACTCGACCCCGCGGACCTGGGCCAGCACCTGCTGGGCAGGATACTTCCAGGCCACCGCCCACTCAGGGGGTGATGACGACCAGCGCCGCAGGCCGGGGCGCTCTGCTTGCTTCAACACCACGCCGTCGGTAGCAAACGGCAGCGGGCCGTTGAACCACCGCTCACGCCACTCGGCGGCCGCCTCTCGCCCGCTGATCGGATGGGTGTAGTCGGCCGTATCGAACCCCAGCGCCGTCAGTTGCGCCAGCCGTTCGGTCATCTGTGTCGGGCCATCCGGCCAGTCCCACACGAATAAACCAATGCGACTCAGCGTCTCTTGGCTCGGTTCGCGCTGTGCCATGGCGCCGGCCACGGCGCCACGAGCGCCTGAATCCGGCTGGCGCGCCTGTACGTGGTTATCCAACTGCCAATAGAGCTCGCCTTGCAGCACTGCAGAGACAGCGTCAGGAAGCGAGTCGGGCACACCGGGCAACTGCTGAACGCGCGTCGTCCAATCCTGCCCACGCTCGCCGTCTCCTCGACTGACGGCTTCTACTAGCTCCCCATTCCGATAACGCAGCGTCACCGCCACACCATCTACCTTGGGTTGAATCCACAGATCGTCACGGCGGCTGGTAAAGCGTCGAACGCCTTCGTCGTCGACTTTATTGAGCCCGGTTTGAACGGCCGGATGCATGCGGGTGCCATCGCTACGGGTCACTCGGGTAAGCGGCCGGTGGGGTGTCGTATCACCCTGGCAGGCTTGCCAACTTGCCAGGCGTGCTAGCGCCTGATCGTACAGCTCATCAGCAATCAGCGATTCGCCGCCATCATGGTAAGCGCGGTCCCAGACCTCGATGTGTTCGGCTAGCGCCTGGGTTTCCAGCGCCAGCCGCTCAGCAGGCCAGTCGGGGCAGCTATCCGCCTGTGCAGAAAAGGTGACACCCATACACCAAGCGGCCACTAAACCCGCCATTGTGATCGTTCGACAACCCGGCATACGCATCCTCTCGTGGTGAACGGAAGATCTTTCAATCCTTATTAAAGTTAACTTATAGGAAACAGATAGAGATGCAATGCGCATCTAGCCACTCGCACAGTGTTTCGATACATAAAAAAGCGCCCCCTGACATAAACCAGGAGGCGCTTTTGGCTAACCGGTGGCGCTCGTCGCGCTCTCGAAAAGCTTATAGACCGGCGGCCTGACGCAGCGCGTCCGCTTTATCGGTTTTTTCCCATGGAAACGCAGTGAAGGTCTCTTTATGCTCTTCGCCTTTGTCGTCCACCCAAGTGTAGCTGTGTTCGAACGGCGCGCGGCCGAAGTGGCCATACGCAGACGTGAGGCGATACATCGGATGCAGCAGGTCGAGCATGGTGGTGATCGCGTAGGGGCGCAGATCGAAATGCTCGCGCACCAACTCGACGATCTTGGCGTCGTCGATTTTGCCGGTACCGAAGGTGTCGATGGACACAGAGGTCGGCTCTGCCACGCCAATGGCATAGGAGACCTGAATCTCACACTTGTCTGCCAGGCCCGCGGCCACGACGTTTTTCGCCACATAACGGCCAGCGTATGCGGCGCTACGGTCTACTTTCGACGGATCCTTGCCCGAGAACGCGCCGCCACCGTGGCGCGCCATACCACCATAGGTATCGACGATGATCTTACGGCCGGTCAGGCCGCAGTCGCCCACCGGGCCACCAATCACGAACTTGCCGGTCGGGTTGATGTGATATTGGGTATCGGCGTCCAACCACTCCGCAGGAATCACTTGTTCGATGATCTCGCGCTTGACCATCTTACGCAGGTCTTCTTGATCGATCTCCGGATCGTGCTGAGTCGACAGCACTACCGCATCGACGCCACAAGGCTGCCCGTCTGCATTGTAGCGGAACGTCACCTGGCTCTTGGCATCCGGGCGCAACCACGGCAGCAGGCCGTTTTTACGCAGCTCCGCCTGACGCTCGACCAAGCGGTGCGAGTAGTGGATCGGGGCCGGCATGAACGAGTCGGTTTCGTTGGTGGCGTAGCCGAACATCAGGCCCTGGTCGCCCGCGCCTTGATCTTCCGGCTTGGTACGATCGACACCCTGCGCAATATCGACACTCTGCTTGCCAATCAGGTTGATGACGCCGCATGTGGCACCGTCGAAGCCCACCTGAGACGAGGTGTAGCCAATATCGGTAATCACATCACGCACCAGCGTCTCGAGATCCACCCACGCGGACGTGGTGATCTCACCGGCAATAATGGCTACACCGGTTTTCACCATCGTTTCACAGGCAACACGGGCCTGTTTATCCCGGGCGATAATGGCATCTAGCACCGCGTCTGAAATCTGGTCGGCAATCTTATCGGGATGGCCCTCGGAAACGGACTCGGAGGTAAACAGGGAATATTCGCTCATCGCGCACTCGACCCTCTGTATGACGGCTGCTTCGTTATGACCGCAGCATCAGCAGGAAATCATGGCAGGAGGTTCCCTGCCCGTATAAAGAAGCGGCACCGTGACGTTCACCACCACTTCGGGAGGCAGAGTCTACACGCTGTTGGGGGTTCTTCCCACAACGTACCCCTGAGAATTTGCCGCCGCCGGGGAAGTCAGCGACAATAGCGCCTTTATTCTTTCCGTTTTCAGGCGAGGAGCACCCCCATGCCGTCCCGTTTTGAGCTGGCCAATGCCATTCGCGCCCTTTCCATGGATGCCGTTCAGAAGGCCAAATCCGGCCACCCTGGCGCCCCCATGGGTATGGCTGATATTGCCGAGGTGCTGTGGAATGACTACCTCAAGCACAACCCCGAAGACCCCAAGTGGGCCGATCGCGACCGGTTCGTGCTGTCGAATGGCCACGGCTCCATGCTGCTCTACTCGCTGCTGCACTTGAGCGGCTACGAACTCAGCCTGGAACAGCTGCAAAACTTCCGCCAGCTGCACTCGCCCACCGCTGGCCACCCGGAGTTCGGCTACGCTCCTGGCATCGAAACCACCACTGGCCCGCTGGGCCAAGGCTTTGCCAACGCGGTCGGTTTCGCCATTGCCGAGAAAACGCTGGCCGCGCAGTTCAATCGCCCCGGCCACACCATCGTCGACCACCACACCTGGTGTTTCCTGGGTGATGGCTGCTTGATGGAGGGTATCTCCCACGAAGCGGCGTCTCTTGCGGGCACTCAGCAGCTAGGCAAGCTCATTGCGCTATACGACGACAACGGCATCTCCATCGATGGCGAAGTCGACGGCTGGTTCACCGACGATACTGCCAAGCGCTTCGAGTCCTATGGCTGGCACGTGGTGCCCAACGTCGATGGCCACAAGCCTGACGAGATCAAAGCAGCCATCGAACTGGCGAAGAGCCACGACGACAAGCCGACTCTGATCATCTGTAAAACCATCATTGGTTTTGGAGCGCCCAACAAGCAGGGCAAAGAAGAAGCCCACGGCGCACCGCTGGGTGATGACGAAGTAGCCCTGGCGCGCCAACAGCTGGGCTGGGAGCACGCGCCGTTCCATATCCCCGAGCCGATCTACTCTGCCTGGGATGCTCGCGACGCTGGCAAACAGCGTCAGCAAGAGTGGGACGCCCGCTTTGCTCGCTATGCGGAAGCCTTCCCCACCGAGGCGCGAGAGTTCGAGCGCCGCATGAAGGCACAGCTGCCCGCCGAGCTCTCCTCGACGGCATTGATCGAGCAGGCGCAAGAAAAAGGGGACAGCATTGCCTCGCGTAAAGCATCGTTCGAAGCACTGAACGTGATTGGCCCGCAAATGCCGGAACTGCTCGGTGGCAGCGCCGACTTGGCGCCCTCCAACCTGACGTTCTGGAAGGGCGCCAAGGCGATCACTCCAGACGATGCCAGCGGCAACTATCTCCACTACGGCGTGCGTGAATTCGGCATGGGCGCAGTGATGAACGGTATCGCTCTACACGGCGGTTTCGTGCCTTATGGCGCAACCTTCTTGATTTTCATGGAGTACATGCGCAATGCCGTGCGCATGGCGGCATTGATGGGCCAGCAGGCTATCTACGTATTTACCCACGACTCCATCGGCCTGGGTGAAGATGGCCCGACCCACCAACCGATCGAGCAGCTCACCAGCCTGCGTACTACGCCGAATTTGAATACCTGGCGCCCCTGTGACGCAGTGGAAACCGCTGCCGCCTGGGATGCCGCAATCAAGCGCCACTCCGGCCCGACGGCGCTGGTGCTCTCACGTCAGAACCTACCGCATCAGGCGCGCACCAAGGCGCAGTTGGCGTCCATTCAGCGCGGCGCTTACGTACTCAAAGAGTGCAACGGCACGCCGGACCTCATCCTGATCGCGACCGGCTCCGAAGTCGCCTTGGCGATGGATGCCGCGGCCGAGCTGGAGCAGCAAGGTAACGCCGTGCGCGTGGTCTCCATGCCGTCCGCTTACCGCTTCAACGGCCAAGATGCCGACTACCGTGAAAGCGTGTTGCCCAAAGCCGTGACCAAGCGTATCGCCATCGAAGCGGGCCACGCCGACTACTGGTACAAGTACGTGGGCCTCGACGGCCGCGTGATTGGCATGACCACCTACGGTGAGTCGGCACCCGCGGGCGAGCTGTTCAAGCACTTCGGCTTTACCGTCGAGAACATCGTCAAACAAGCCAATGAGCTGCTGGGTTAACCCCTCGCTTAAACGGCGCCTGGTGCGGGCATTACGATGCCCGCGCTAAACGGCCTTTTATGGCTAATTAGCTACTGGTTAATCGGAGAAGTCGTGATCCACTTCTCCGGTTTACCTATTTCTTCTGGAGTGGTGGGCATGCTACTGCTGTGCATCACTCTTGCCGTTATCGGTAGAGTACCTGCTAGCCTTGCCGCCGCCGCCCAACCGCTGATCGCACTTTTGGCTATGCTGATCATGCCAGGCGTGGTAGGCGTGTTCTTCATTCTCGATGAACTGGCAAGCCAGTGGCTGGCCATCGTGGCGGCTCTGCTGCTGGGGACGCTACTGAGTGTGTTCACGACACTGTGGCTGCTCAAGCGATTGATGGGGCACCGCCATGCCGACTAGCTTGCTGCCTACCTTGACCGCCACGCCGTTATTGGCCGTTGGGCTTACCTTGGCCGCATACCTTGTGGGCAGCGCCCTTTTCACGCGCTTGGGTAAACCCTCCTGGCTCCCGGCGATTTTGATCGCTGCTCTGCTGCTGGCCGCGACGCTGGCCTTGTTGGGCTTGCCGTATGCCACCTATCAGCAAGGCGCAACCTGGCTGACGGTCCTGCTAGGTCCAGCCACCGTGGCGTTGGGCATGCCGCTTTACCAACAGCTACCGCGCATTCGTGCGCTGTGGCAGCCGTTGGCGGCTTGCCTGCCTATCGCTGCCACTCTGGCCGCTTGTTACGCCCTTGGCATTGCTTGGCTTCTCGGCGCGGGTCCGGAGATCTTGGCCTCGATCGCGGCCAAATCGGTGACGGCGCCCATCGCCATCGGCATCACGGAACAACTTGGCGGCAGCGTGGCACTCCTCATGGGCGCGCTGCTGGTGACGGGGGTGCTGACCATTCCTTTCGTGAGTCTATTGGCGAGGCTACTGCACATTCATGACGAACGTATCATCGGTTTTGCGCTGGGGCTCAATGGTCACGCCATCGGCACCGTGCGCGCGTTCGATATCAGTCCGACCGCCGGAGCGTTCGCCTCGCTCGGAATGAGCCTCACCGGGATTTTTACCGCTCTGCTGCTACCGCTTGCTTGGCAACTGGTGGGGCTAGGGGCGGGATAAGCAACCCCCGATGAAATGCGTTATCATCGGGCCACTTTGTTCAAGAGCTGCATCGCATCATGGCGAACGCTTCCGCTAAATATCGCATTGCCATCAATGGTTATGGGCGCATTGGCCAATGCGTGCTGAGAGCCTTGGTGGAGCGCCAGCACCCGGCGCTTGAAGTCGTCGCGATCAACGAGCTATCCGACCTTGCCACCATCACCTATCTCACCCGTTACGACACGACTCATGGTCGTTTCCCGGGGGAGGTGGACAACGATGGTAGCGCCCTGTTCGTCAACGGCCAGCGCATCCAGGTATTGTGCGAACGCGACCCTCGCGCACTGCCCTGGGAAGCACTAGGGATCGACCTAGTGCTCGAGTGCTCGGGCAGCTTCAAGGACCGCGCTACCGCTGAGCAGCACTTGGCGGCAGGGGCCAAGCGACTGCTGTTCTCCCAGCCCGCGGAAAACGATGTGGATGCCACCATCGTATGGGGCATCAACGAGCATGAGCTCGCGCCCACGCAGCGCATCCTCTCTGCGGCGTCCTGCACCACTAATTGCTTGGTGCCGCTGCTCACCGTACTGGATGAAGCGCTCGGCTTGGAGCATGGTGTTACCACCACGATTCACTCGGCCATGAACGACCAGCCGGTGATCGATGCGTACCATCGCACCGATCTGCGCCTGACGCGCTCCGCCATGCAGTCGATCGTACCGGTGGATACCGGCTTGGCGGTCGGCATCAGTCGCCTGATGCCCAGCCTGACTGGACGTTTCGAGTGCCTGCACGTGCGGGTGCCTACCATCAACGTCTCGGCCATGGATGCCGCGCTGACCGTGCGACGCGATACCAGCGCCGCGCAAGTCAACGCGCTACTGCAACGCGCTAGTCAGCAGCGCTTGCATGGCGTGCTAGGCTATACCGAAGCGCCCATGGCATCGATCGATTTCAATCATGATCCCCGCTCTGGCATCCTAGACGCCACCCAAACCCGCGTGGCCGGCACGCGTCTGATCAAACTGCTGTGCTGGTTCGATAACGAGTGGGGCTTTGCCAACCGCATGCTGGACATCAGCCAGCGCTTGGCAACGTTTCGCTAAGAATGGGTCCCCCCATTAGCGCACTGACATTCGCTTGAACACGAGGAAACCGCTCACATGAACGTGCAAAAAATGACCGACCTGCCCCTGGAAGGGCAGCGTGTGCTGATTCGTGAAGACCTGAACGTGCCAATCAAAAACGGCCGTGTTTCCAGCGATGCCCGCCTTCGCGCCGCGCTGCCGACCATTCAAGCAGCGGCCAGAGCCGGCGCCAAAGTGCTGCTCATGAGCCATCTCGGCCGCCCCACGGAAGGCGAACCCGCCGATGAGTTTTCGCTCGCCCCTGTGGCCGAGCATCTGAGCGAGCTGCTGGGCAGCCCCGTCAAACTGATCACCGACTACCTCGACACCGCCCCTACGCTCGACAACGGCGATGTCGTACTGCTCGAGAACGTACGCTTCAACAGCGGTGAAAAGAAAGACGACGAATCTCTCGCCAAGCAGTACGCCGCGCTCTGCGACATATTCGTGATGGATGCCTTCGGCACCGCCCACCGTGCGCAAGCCTCCACCCACGGCGTCGCCCGCTTTGCACCCACCGCCTGTGCAGGACCGCTACTGGCCCAAGAGCTGGACGCGCTGGAGAAAGCACTGGCAACCCCAGCACGCCCAATGGCGGCTATCGTGGGCGGCTCCAAGGTCTCCACCAAGCTCGACGTGCTGACCGCCCTCTCTGACAAGTGCGACCAGCTCATCGTCGGCGGCGGGATCGCCAACACCTTTATCGCAGCGGCGGGCTATAATGTGGGCAAATCGCTCTACGAAGCCGACCTGATCGGTCAAGCCAAAGCGCTGATGGAGAAAGTCTCCATTCCGCTGCCCACGGACGTCGTCGTGGCAACGGAGTTCTCGGAATCCGCCGATGCAGTGGTCAAGCCGGTGGACCAAGTGGCCGATAACGAGATGATTCTGGATATCGGCCCAGACACCGCCGCCCACTTGGCCAGCCTGCTGAAAGACGCCGGCACGATCTTGTGGAACGGCCCCGTGGGCGTTTTCGAAATCGATCAATTTGGCAAAGGCACCGAGGTGCTCTCGCATGCCATTGCCGAGAGCAGCGCGTTTTCGATTGCCGGCGGTGGCGACACCCTGGCCGCTATCGACAAGTACGCTATTGCCGACCGTGTTTCCTATATCTCCACCGGCGGCGGCGCGTTCCTAGAGTACGTCGAAGGCAAACAGCTACCGGCGGTAGCCGCATTAGAAGCCGCAGCAAAGCGCGGCTGAAGCGACACGATAACACTACACGCTCACTGCACCCGTTCACACCGACAACCGACAAGGTGACCCCATGGCTTTAATTAGCATGCGCCAGATGCTCGACCACGCCGCCGAATACGGCTACGGCATCCCTGCATTCAACGTCAACAACCTCGAACAGATGCGGGCGATCATGGAAGCCGCCGATGCCACCGACTCTCCGGTGATCGTGCAGGCTTCCGCTGGCGCACGCAAATATGCAGGTGCGCCTTTCCTGCGCCACCTGATTCTGGCGGCGGTGGAAGAGTTTCCGCACATCCCGGTGGTCATGCACCAGGATCACGGCACCAGCCCCGCTGTCTGCCAGCGCTCGATCCAGCTGGGCTTCTCCTCCGTGATGATGGACGGTTCGCTAGGCGAAGATGGCAAGACGCCGATGGATTACGACTACAACGTCGATGTTACCCGTCGCGCGGTCGAGATGGCCCACGCCTGTGGCGTATCGGTCGAGGGCGAGCTGGGCTGCTTGGGTAGCCTGGAAACCGGCATGGCCGGTGAAGAGGACGGCATTGGTGCCGAAGGTAAGCTGGACATGGAACAGCTACTGACCGACCCCGAAGAAGCCGCCGCCTTCGTCAAGGCGACTCAGGTCGACGCGCTGGCGATTGCCATTGGTACCAGCCACGGCGCTTACAAATTCACCAAGCCGCCGACCGGCGACACCCTCTCCATCCAGCGTATCAAAGAGATCCATGCGCGCATTCCGGATACCCACCTGGTCATGCATGGCTCCTCCTCCGTTCCGCAAGAGTGGCTGGAAGTGATCAACCGCTACGGCGGCCAGATCCCAGAAACTTACGGCGTCCCGGTCGAGGAAATCGTCGAAGGCATCAAGCACGGCGTTCGCAAGGTCAACATCGATACCGACCTGCGCTTAGCCTCCACCGGTGCCGTGCGTCGCTTCATGGCGGAGAATCCGTCGGAATTCGATCCGCGCAAATTCTTGAAAGAGACCGTCAGCGCCATGCGCGATCTTTGTATCGCCCGCTACGAAGCGTTTGGCACGGCGGGCAACGCAAGCAAAATCAAACCGATCAGCCTGGAAGCAATGTTCCAGCGCTACGAGCGCGGCGAGTTGGCACCCAAAATCAAATAAACGGTACACCCTTTATATAAAGGCGGCCTGCAGGCCGCCTTTTTTATTGCAATGCAGCAAAAATAGACTATGACTAAAGACAGTCAGCCATCATTTCTCATCAGATAGGTCTCACCATGAAGCACTCTCCACCCTCTTTTTACACTACGACAGCCCTATTCGACCTGTGGAAAGCCAGCATGATGGGGATGGAGCTGTGGAGCTCGTCATTGTCCACCATCGCCAGACGCCAACAGCTTTGGCAAACACAGCCCTTTTTTAGCCCTTCCATGATGCGAGAAAATCAGCGCATGGTGACTGAAAAAATGGAGGCCAGCATGGAAGCTGGCCTTGTGGTGCAAAAAGCGTTGCTCAACGCCATGAGCGGGCGCTATGCGCACTGGTGGATTACCAGCCAGAAAGCCATGCAACCTTACCATCGACGCAGCAGCGCCAACTCACGACGCCTTTCTCGCTAAGCGCGGTCACTCGTTATCGTCGTTACTCTGCTCATCCTCGCCGTTCTCGATGGCATCCTCGGCGCTTCCGGTACCGCCGGTACCACCCTCGGTGTTGTCACGCTCTTCACTACCGTTGTCAGCAGTGTCTTCCGACTCTTCCGTTGCCGCCGTTTCGGTGGCTTCATCACGCTGAACGGCACCGGCCTTGATACCGTATTTCTCTTCCAGAGCCGCATCATCCAGCGCCTGGTGCTGCTCGCTACTGGCGTCGGTTTCCGGCTCTGCCAATACGCTGCCCGCAGAGGTCATGAGCACAGTGCCCACCACCAATGATAGGAACCAAGGGGTAAGTCGCATATATATCTCCATTTTATGGTTATTGCGGCGTCGCCTACCTACTATAGCCGGTCTCATAGCGATTCACATGGAGTGCCTGAAAACTGAAGCGTTGCCATCATATCCGTAGCGGGCAGCGCTTCCCTTGAGCAGACACACTGTAAAAAATTATAAAACAGTGTTCACAAAGCTCGAAAAATCTCGTTCAATAGTGGCCTAGTCGGCTTAAACTAACGTGAGTAGCGCTTGTCACGCTGCAAGGAACTCTCATGCCGCTTCCACTTCTGCTGTTTGATTGTGATGGCACTCTCGTCGATAGCGAACCCTTGTTGGCCGAAGAGATGGCTCGTGGCCTAAACACGGTGGGCCTACCATTTGCTTCTTCCGATTATTTAGGGGAGTTTCGAGGTGCCCGCTTCCGACGCATCGTGGCAGAACTGCAAACGCGTCATGGCGAAGTCGATGGCGAACGCTTGGACCGCATGGAGCGAACCATGCGCGCCAACTTGGCTGAGCGTCTTGCCCGCGAACTCACCACCATTCCCGGCGCCCGGGAGTCGCTCGACGCCTTGGCACATTACCCCAGCGCCGTCGTCTCCAACGGACCTGAAACCAAGATCCGCACTGCGTTGAACGCCACCGGCCTCAGCGCGTATTTCGGTCACCGGCTGTTTAGCGGCTACACCGCCAACTGTTGGAAGCCAGAGCCCTGTTTACATCTTCACGCAGCCAGTATCATGGGCTTTGCGGCACACGACTGCATTGCCATTGATGATGCGCTCGTTGGCGTACAGGCAGCCCTGCAGGCAGGTATGACCGTCATTCATCTGAATCGCTTTCCCGATGCCGAGGCAACGCCGGAAGGCGCTATTATGATTAGCAACATGTATCAGCTACCTGCGGTCGTTGAACAACTGACTCACGAGCGATGGCAGGCGGCAATGCCCCATCACTCAACAGAGAAATAGTATGGCCTCATTACGTGATCAGCTCGGTGGCCTCGTTTACTCCACTGAGCATGGCAAGACGTGTCCCGACTGCCGGGCCCCGATCGATGACTGTCGCTGTGAAGACAGCAGCGAACAAGCGCGCCTGGCCGAACTGGACGGTATCGTGCGCATCCGCCGTGAAACCAGCGGCCGAAAAGGCAAGGGCGTCACGACCATCCGCGGCGTGCCTCTGACTCAGGCAGAACTCAAAGTACTCGCCAAAACCCTCAAGCAGCGCTGCGGTACCGGTGGCGCTGTCAAAGAGGGCGTCATAGAAATCCAGGGTGACCATCGCGAAACTCTGCGCGATGCCTTAACCTCAATGGGTTATCAAGTGAAATTGGCTGGCGGTTGACGCGTCCAACGCATACTCTCAGCTCCTGGCGAAAGGGCAAGGCACGACAATGGTTTGGTTGGAATACCTGCTACCGCTGATCTTTTTGTTTCCCATGGCAGCCATGGGCGGCATCGTATTAGCCCTGCGTAGCCTTCACGATGCCCGCGTTCACTCCCCTTTCGATGCACCGCTGCGCGAACCGGGCCAAGCGCTGCGTCACAGGCTCGATCAAGCCTTTTCCAGCTTGTTTCTTAACGGTACATTGGGGCCCTTGGTCAGCCTTGCACCGCTCGTCTATGGTATGGGACGGATGCTCTTCGTCGATAAACAGGACTGGGTCGAATGGGCGCTATATGGGCTGCTGAGCACGCTCTTGGTGCTGGCATTTTCACTGCTGCTGGTGCGTGACTATCAGCGCATTCGCCGCTTGAAGCTCGGTCTTGCCTGCGAACTTGCCGTGGGCCAAGAGCTGGAGCGTTTAGTACGTCCCGAGGCGCATCCCTATTACGTCTTTCACGACGTTCCCACGGATAGCTTTACCATCGACCATGTCGTGGTCACGCCCCATGGCGTGTTCGTCGTGGAAACTCGCGCAAGGGCACTGGCCATTGGCAGCGATGGCAAAGAGCTGAACTGCGTCGCAGTCGAGCGTGAGCGACTGCGCTTCCCCCATTGGCAGGAGCGGCGACCCCTACATAAAACGCGCCAGGGCGTTAGCTGGCTCAGCCAGTGGCTCGAACGGCGTTGCGGCGTGCCCGTACCGGTAAAAGGCGTTCTGGTGCTGCCGGGCTGGGAGATCGACACCAGCGAGGCCTCACCGGACATTCTGGTCGTTAGCGGAGAACAGCTGGCACGCCAGCTGACGGAGCTCACGCCTGGGCAAATGAGCGATGCCATTCATGACAAGGTTATCCATATTTTGCTAGAGCGGGCACGGCTGATGGAACTCAAACACCTTCGCCAGCCATCCGTGTGAGGGCCGGGCTCAATCGCCGCGCAGCCGCCCGCCCATCTCCTGAGCAAGATCGACTGCATAGTGGTCGGTCATCCCCCCAATGAAGTCCAGCATGCGACGGTAGCTGTCATAGAGCGTCCATGACGGCAGTGGCGTGTTCTCACCGATCAGTGCCAGTACCCGCTGGTGTTTGAAAGAGCTGTGGCCCGTGTGATGCAACTCATGAGCCGCGCCGATAAAGGCTTCCAACAAAATTCCCAGCGTGGTGTAGGCACCAATTTCCAGCTTTGCCTTACGCTCATTTTGAAATATCCGCTCACGAGCCAGCTGCTTGGCCGACTGCACCCCCCAGCCCAAATCCGGGTGACACAGCTCTAACAGATCTTCGCTGAGGGTACCGCTGAGTAGCGCCTGCTCATGCTGCACGAATACCGCACCTACATCATTCACGGCCCGCTCCATGGCAGCGCCCCTGAGCAAGGCAATACGGCGGCGTTGCGAGACATTTTTACGCTGCATCTCGGCATACTCCGGTGGGAACTCACCGGCAATTTGGCGCAAAATCTCGACCACTTCCTCGTAGCGCAAAATGCCCATCTCCAGACCGTCTTCCAGGTCTAGCAAGGCGTAGCAAATATCATCTGCCGCTTCGACAAGCCAAGCCAACGGGTGGCGACACCAGCGCTGCTCCCCTTGAGGAAGTAACCCAACCGCATCTGCTACCTCGGTTAACAGCGCCTGTTCGGACTGATAGCAGCCAAACTTACCCGCTCGCCCGCCATAGCGCACCGTCCATGGATACTTCAGCAGTGTGCCCAAGGTGGCGGCCGATAGGCGCATGCCACCGTTGAACTGGTTGTACTCGATCTGGGTAATCACCCGAAAGCCTTGCGCATTGCCTTCATAGGTCAACAGGTCTTCACGCTCGGCCTCGGACAGACCATCCAGAAGCCCGCTTCCTTGGGCGCGACGGAACCAGTCGCGGATAGCGTACTCACCGGCGTGACCAAAGGGCGGGTTACCAATGTCGTGCCCAAGGCACGCGGTTTGCACGATGACACCAAGATCGGCAGGCGTTATCCAATCGGGGAGACGGTCACGCAGTAGTTCACCGACGATCATCCCCAGCGAACGGCCAACGCAGCCAACTTCGAGGGAGTGAGTCAAACGCGTGTGGATATGATCATTTTCCGTCAGAGGATGAACCTGGGTTTTACGGCCCAAGCGTCGGAAAGAGCCGGAAAAAACAATGCGATCATGATCTTTATGAAAGGGGCTGCGCCCAATTTCTCGGGTGCTGTCTGTTCGTTTATCGTGAAGGCGTCGAGGGGAAAGTAATTGATCCCATTGCATTTGTGTCATAGCGCTCCTCCTTGGAGTGCACATTCTGACATAAAAAGGCTGACATAAAACGACGGGATCGATGGACAAACAAAAAACCCAGCCGGTTGGCTGGGTTCTTTGCGGTATAAGTGCCTGATTATGTTCGGGCCGGCCACCCGGCGGGCGGCGCTCCGCTACTCTTCAGGGGGAGACCCCTAAAAAGCAAAACCCCGACCAGATGGCCGGGGTTTC
>NZ_JAKRFG010000023.1:0-15084 GCF_022348135.1 Halomonas sp. McD50-4
TGTCGTGGTCGCTTGTTTATGCAGCTTGATGTCCATGAACTTGCTCCCGGATGAATTGCTGAAGAAGCTCCCTCGCTGCTAGCAGAGGATAACTTCTATAGGCGATTTGATCATCCGGGACCCTACAGTTAGGTAATAAGTTTATTTTATATGAAATTTGTTAACTTCCATGTCTCAACATAAACATTTGAGATTCGCTAAAGTGTATATTTATTCGCTGACAATGCGAAGTTGGTTTTCTAAGTAAGGGCTAGCATTCGCCGGGAGCAGGTTTGTCGGAGTTAAAAGGACCAAGAGGTTGTTTTCTACTTAATAACACAAGTGGGCGGTTGAGACGGTAGCTAACAGTGTGGTGACCCATAAGGTGACTAAGAAAATTTGTTATAGGGCATAGACACTATTATTTACTCTGGGGGTATTCCAGTTTGTATTGGAAAGGGGTTCTCAATACTTTCGTCTGCTTGGTGACGCCTTTGCTCTTGTGTCCATAATGTCTTGAGATAATTCACCACATCTCGTATCTCGCTGGGAGCCAAAACTTCCTGATACGCTGGCATCGTTAGCCTATCGGTTTTATTCCAGGGGTCGCGCCAACCCTCGGCAATAATTCGGTAGAGCATGGCATCAGAGTGTTTCCAGGTATGGCCCTCTGGCCCATGTGGTGGAGCAGGTAACTCGCCTAGAGCATTTTGCTCTTCCCAGTTGGGCATGCCTTCACCTTGTGTACCGTGGCAACTAGCACAGTATTGTCGGTAAACTCTTTTTCCGTCTTCCAGCTGAGGAGTATCGCTTGAAAAAGGACGGTCCTCAGCCATGGCGTGCCCCACAACCATTAGCGTCAGCCATGAGGCAGTGAAAAAACAGTGCTTACGCATCGGGATAAGTCCAGGATTGGCCTTCGTCTTCACTGTGTAGAAGTTCCCCTTTCTGGTTTAAACCATAGAGAGTGTCTTTGGCGGAGAGTGTGAGTGCAACGAGCTCTGTGCCGTCACCAGCTACTTGTTGCCACTCTTGACCACCCGTTTCACTACGCCATAGTCCTTGCTGTGTAACCACATAGACTCGCTTTGGGTTGCCAAGGCTATAAGCCACATCATAGACGCTGCCAGCATCAAGTGCTCCGGTCGGTCTCCAACCGCAAAAGCAGTCCATCGATAGACGCACCGCATCGTCCGATACCCCGTAGAGCCAGCCGGTCTGCATGCTGCCTTCCATGTCAGAGTGGACGAGTCGGTTAATCTTTTGTGAAGGACCACTGTCCATTTTTTTCCAGGTGGTGCCAGCATCCTCGCTTTGGTAGATGCCGTCTTCTTCAATTACCGCATAAAGTGTTTCGTTCTGACGGCGATGTACAGCTAGCGCAGTAACCTCTCGGCTAGGTAGGTTAGCGCTAAGCTCTTGCCAGGTTTCTCCATTGTCGGTGCTACGCTGCACCCCGATTGAGGGGCCTGCGATATAGAGCGCTTGCGGATCAGTGGAGGGGACCGATACCGCGCGCAACTGGCCTTCATTCACGTCTTCGGGCAAGGGAATCGCATTCCAGGTCATGCCTTCATCGGCACGCTGGAATAGTTGGTTAGCCTCAATTTTAAACAGTCGTTTGC
Source organism: Halomonas sp. McD50-4 (assembly GCF_022348135.1). Taxonomy (NCBI): domain Bacteria; kingdom Pseudomonadati; phylum Pseudomonadota; class Gammaproteobacteria; order Oceanospirillales; family Halomonadaceae; genus Halomonas; species Halomonas sp. McD50-4. The sequence goes on from NZ_JAKRFG010000023.1 coordinate 1,605, forward strand.
CTGTTACGTCATATTGCAGTGCAAGCAACCCTTCTTCAGTTGCCAAGGCCGTAATGGCGCTGCCAAAGCTGACTGCGGCCAAGCCTGTCAGTAAGAAGACACGTAAAAAACGACTCACGATCATGTGCATTTCAATATTTCCTTAAATAACGATTAGCCGATAACACCTAGGGCAGGGAAAGTACGCAATAACCAATATGACAGCTCGGATAGTTTGCCTGTGATCATTAAGCTACCCATCAGGATCATGATCAACCCAGCCGCTATATGTATGAAATGCCCCCAGCGACGCAGGAATTTCTGGTGCTTTATGAAGCGATCAAGTGAAAGGGCACTCAGCATGAAGGGCACACCCAGACCCAAAGAATAAACGCCGAGCAACGCCATGCCGCTCCAGGCGTTGGCCGTGGAAGCGCTGACGGTAAGAATGGCACCCAGAATCGGGCCAATGCAGGGGGTCCAGCCAAATGCAAACGCTAAACCAAGCAGATAAGCCGCACTGCGGCTTCCGCCGACGTCCTTCAGTCGACCCATAAACCGCCATTCTTGATGAAACCAGCGCCATGGCATGAGCCCGGTCATGAAGGCACCAAACAGTATAACGATAAGGCCACCGACTAGGTTTGCTTCTTGGCGATACACCAATAGCAGACGACCAATGGCGGTGGAGCTGGCTCCCAGCAACAAAAAAACGGTTGAAAAACCGAGCACGAACCATATCGACTGGGTTAACACCCGGAGTCGCTCTCGTCTATCCGCCTTCTGTAATTGTCCGAGCGAGCGGCCGGTCATGAAAGAAAGATAGCCAGGCACAAGTGGCAAAACACAGGGTGAAATGAACGAGATCAGGCCTGCCAGAAAGGCAGTGACCAGTCCTATATTGGCTACTTCAAGCATTACCCTTTACCCATGGCTAGGCTTGGAAATTTGATGAGGAATGCTTGATTGACTCGTTTTGATCTACTATTTGGCGAGTGGTGGACGCTGTGCCAGCATTCACTTCTGAAGCGTCTTCTACCCGAGCCTGAACATTGTTAGCGTCGCTTTGCTCGGTCGCTTCACCTTTTTTGTCTTTGCACTTCATCATGCATAGGCCTAATCCGCACATAATGAGACATGGCAATAGGCTCAATAGTATAGGCGCGATGCCCAGCAAAACCAGGTTATCCCAGCCAAAAGCAAGGCCGCCAGCCACTGCCACGCCACCCAGCAACATCAGGCCGCGTGGCCCTGTCAACAGGCCTTGTAGCCCCGATTTTTGTTTGTTCTGTTGGGTTTTGTCGTCACAACAACTCATGGTGCTACCTCATTATCTGGTTGCAATCATTTCGGCAAGAAAGTCGATCATGTCTTGAGTGTTCCACTCGGCTTCCCCCACGAGGCGCCCAATTTCTTTGCCTTGGCGGTCAAGTAGCAGCGTCGTGGGAATACCTACGGCCCCAAGATCTGCACTGGCCATCCCGGTTTTATCTATATAGGGAGCCAGATGTTCAATGCCTATCTCTTGATAAAATTCATTAACAATCTCGACCCCCTTACGGTCGATCGATAAGGCGACCACTTCAAAGTCATCGCTGCCAAGCTCAGCTTGCAGGGCATCTAAAGTGGGCATTTCCTCTCGGCAAGGCCCACACCATGTTGACCAGATGTTGAGTAGAATCAGTTTCCCTTCAAAGTCAGCCAGTGTTAAAGGGGTACCGCCACTATCCTCGAAACTGATTTGTGCCACGTCGTTGGGGGTGGCCCAGAGAAGAAACCCTTGTGGCCCTGAGCTTTCTGACGGGGCGGCCATGGCAAGGGAGGTGGCCGTCATCAGAAATACGGCTACGAGATGTCCTGCCAGGATGGGTAGTTTCATCGCCACACTACCCCTTAGTGAGTCGCGTAAATGTCGGGGCTATCGGTCGGTTGCGAGGCTATGACATAGACCTCCAGCGGGCCGCGTTTTTCTCCCGACATGCCCGGTGAACCAAGCGGCATTCCCGGCACACTCAGCCCTATGATAGAGGGCTTTGCATCAAGCACTTGGGTCACGCTCTCAACAGGCACATGCCCTTCGAAGAGATAGTCTTCTACGACCGTGGTATGGCAGCCATGCAGTTCTTCAGGGACGTTATACTCGGCTTTCATTTCAACGAGGTCATGGGTGTCGACCGTCTCCACGTCGAAGCCGTTTTGTTCCAAATACTTGGCATATTCGGCACAACACCCGCAATTGGGATTTTTGTAGAGGGTCGCTGATATATCAGCCGCCAATCCCGATACGGGAAAAGCCAGTAAAGACGTAACGGCTAGCGCTTTCCAATGTTTCATATGTTGAGTGTCCGGTGAGATAACAGTGAGGAAGGTCTAAGCGACGCTACCCGCATAAGTGAAAAGGTTGCTTGCGTACAAGCAACCTATCCGAGCCGCTTTAAGCGTCGTCGTTCTCATGCTGCATGTTTTCCATCATGGCGTTACATTTTTCCATCATGGACTTCATATCGCCCATCATGTCGTGCATACCCCCTGCTTGCATCATATTGCTATGCATGGCGTTGCCCTCCATCGGCTTCTGTTGATTCTCTTCTTGGGCAAAAAGCGAGCTAGCTCCGAAGCTGCTGGCAGCAACAATGGCAGTAAACAGGATCGCAGTATTACGTTTACGCATGACACTCTCCTCTGTATGTGAGTCACTCTGCCAAACGCGCTGGTGGTAGGACTTGATTACGGTTTTTTATCCTGTGGCAGGAGTGCTTTTTTAAGATATCCTTAAAGCAGACTTTAAGGTCAAGGCCTCATTTTAAATTTCGTTATACAACCTAAATGTTTGTCATGAGCGCTCAGCTGAAGACTTGACCTTTGGGCAGCCTGGCGGTTGTAAGCTGGCTACGAGTAAACAAATGAGGGTAAGCCAATGCGAGTCTCCGAGCTGGCTCAGACGGGAGGGGTAACGGCAGAAACGGTACGTCACTATACAAGGGAAGGGTTGTTGCAACCGCACCGCGACCCGCGCAACGGTTATCAACTCTACGATATAGAGTCCTTGGGGCGCCTACGTTTTATCGACTGCCTGCGTTCGCTGGGCGTTAGTCTTCCAGAGATCAAACAAATATTATCTTGGGCGGATCAAGGCACCGTAGAGTTTAATGAACCAGTACCACTCGCCACTCAAAGGCGACGTCTTCACTTGCGGACCCAAGAACTCCAGGTGATAGCGCGATGGTTAGATAACATGAACCAAGACAAGATGACTGAAAGCTTCAGGCTGAAGGAACTAATCGAATCGCTTGGGACAGGTAAATTAGTTTTCGAGGCTAATGATTCGGGAAGTAATCATTAGTGATGCTGCGAAGTCATGGCACTGTGCGTATCCACCATCCCTAACATGGATTGCAGATGCCAGAGTTACCAGACGGCAAACGTAATAATCAGCAGCGCTGCTAGCGTACGAGTCGCGGGGCTACGTATCCATATTGAGACACGGCGCGCTGCCACTCCGGTCGCTAGGACGGCAGGCAAGGTGCCGAGCCCAAAGGCCCCCATCATCGCGGCGGCACGCAATGGCTCGGCTACGGCCAGACTCCAGGCCAGCATCGAATAGATTAGCCCACAAGGCATCCAGCCCCATAGCGAGCCAAGTGCGAACGCTTGGGGCACTTTTACAACAGGCATCAAGCGACGTCCTATTGGTTCGATGCGGCGCCACAGAACGCGCCCTAGTGCCTCGATACGTAGCAAGCCCTTCCACCAGTTGGCGATATACAGTGTCATTAGTATCAACATGACCGCCGCCAGGATACGCAACACCAGGGCGAAGCTGTCCAGTGCATGGTTGAGCACGGAACCGAGCAGGGCCACCAAGGCACCAGCGATCATGTAGCTGCTGATACGACCTAAATTATAGCCGAGCAACAGACCTGCTAAACGCCTCGGCTGTCGCATGCTGGGGGGCACAGCAAAGGTCAGGGCACTCATGATGCCGCCACACATGCCGATACAGTGCGCGCCTCCCAGCAAGCCGAAGACGAAGGCCGCCGCCAGCGGCGGCAGGCTCATGTCGGCGGGATTCATTTAAGGGGCACCTTTGGAGCTACCCGCCGTATCACGGGAGGGGCTGATGGTGAAGGCCGCCGGAGGCGAACCGTACGGTGATACGAGTTCGACCTGTTCGGGTGGATAGCAGAGTCCTTGGTCGGAACAGCCCTGAAAGGTCACCATGATGGCCAGCGGCCCGGTAACGGTGTCGCTCGCCTCGATGGGCGCACTCACCAACACCTGATCGTAGAAAACGTTAATGTTCCCTAAAGACGCGTGCGACATTGGCTCGCCAGGAGGCAAAGCCAACTCACCGAAATTGACATCTTGAGAGAGACTCTCAATCGCGAACTGATGCCGGTGAAGGTAGTAATTTTCGGCGGCGGTGAAGCCGATATAAACTCGATCATCGTCTCGCCAGGCGGTGGTTCGGAAGGCTTCTTTAGCCGGTAGAAAGTCACGTTGGGGCGAACGGTTAAAGGGGGAACTTTTGTCACCAACCTCAAACATCTCTTCACGTGCCGCTACCGGGGTGACTATAAAGAGTGCCACCGTTAGAAAAGCGAAGACTTGTTTCATGAGTTTAACGCCGCCTTTGGCTTATCCATTGGCTGACCTCTGGACCAAGCGACCAGAGCAAAGCCCGCGACGATCATTGGTAGTGTCAGTAGCTGCCCCATGGTTAACCAGCCAAAAGCGATGAATCCCAACTGAGGGTCGGGGAGGCGCACGAACTCTACGATGAAACGGAAGGCTCCATACAGAAGCAGGAACAGCCCAGAGATGAGGCCCCGCTGACGTGGTCGGCGCGATAGCCACCACAGCACGGCAAACAACACGACACCTTCAAGGGCAAACTCGTAGAGAGCCGAAGGATGCCGTGGCTCTGGGCCCAGCTCCATCATGGATGGAAACACCATTGCCCAAGGTACATCACTAACTCTCCCCGGTAACTCGTGATTGATGAAGTTCCCGAGGCGACCCGCTCCCAGGCCGATGGGGACTAACGGAGCAATGAAGTCGGTCAGTTGAATAAAAGCCAGTTGATGTTTGCGAGCAAACAGCCAGGCAGCCACTAACACACCGGCAAGGCCGCCATGAAAGCTCATGCCTCCTTCCCAGATTTTTAGTAACCAAAGGGGGTTTGCTTGCAGTTGTTCGAGCCCGTAAAACAGCGCATAGCCAAGACGGCCGCCAACGATGATGCCGATGGCGCCGTAGAAGATCAGGTCGCCCATATCATCGTGGCTTAGGCCGAGTCGGTGGGCTCGATGCCGACCCAACCACCAAGCAGCGACTAGCCCGATGACATACATTAAGCCATACCAGTGGATCTGAAGAGGGCCTATGGCGATGGCGATCGGATCAATTTGAGGGTATTGCAACATATACCTTCCTTAACTTAGCGTTACAGATGGAGTCATTAATAAAAAAATAATGCGTTTTCATAACCGTTTTATCGTTTCCACTTCTCGACTTCTTGGATGACTCGCTCAACATCTTCAGACGTTATGTAACCTGTATGTTTGTAACGAATAGTGCCTTCGGTATCGACCAGATAGCTTTCTGGGGCGCCATACACACCTAGCTCAAAACCTAGGTTACCCTCTGGATCAAAGATGTTGACTTCAAAAGGGTTCCCGAACTCGTCAAGAAACTCGAGCCCCTTTGCCTGGGTATCCTTGTAGTTGATGCCAACCAAGCGGACGCCTCGCGCGGCTAAATCCAATAACTGCGGCATTTCATGTTTGCAAGTCGGACACCACTCTCCCCACACATTGACTAATGTCACCTTTCCTTTAAAAAGAGATTCATCAACGAGCCTTGAGGGGTCTTCCAGCGTTGTCAGGCTGAATGGCGGAAACGGCTGAGCTAACAAGGGTGAATCTCTGGCGCTAGGATCCATTGATAAGCCCTGATAAAAGAAAAAGCTCAAACCAAAAAAGCCCAATAGGGGTAAAAATAGCAATGTCCGAAATTTCACGTGTACGTCTCACAGGTAGTAGCGGGTAAGTGCCTGCTGAGCATTGTTAATGCTTACGAAAGTTGATTTAGAGCACTCGGTTGCTATCGGTCATGGCTGTCGAGCCCATAAGCGTTTCGCCAGCAGAGGCAGCAATGTAATGCCACTGATGAGAATCAGCGCGATTGTGAGGCCACGGGAGTCGGCCGTAATCAGCACTTCGCCGAACATGACGATTAGATACGCCGTGGGGATCACGCCGGCCAGTGTGGCGATCAAAAAGCGCCAGAAAGACAGGGGGGTGATACCTGCCGCATAGCTGACGGCATCAAACGAAAGGAAGGGCACCAATCGGGATGCAAAAACGATGAGCATCAAGCCTGTCTGAGAGCGCTCCTTTCCCAGCCAGTTGAGGATGGGCCGCGTACGCGGCCAGCGTTGCATCACTTCATAGCCGAGCAAACGAGCAATGCAGAAAGCGAGCAGAGCACCGGCTTCGGCACCGATAACGACATAGATCGTCCCCCAAACTGGGCCGTAAAGCGCACCAGCCACCATCGCAATTGGGCCACTGGGAATCGGGCTCATGACAATGGCCGCCATCATCATAAAGATGATGGCCAACGGCCCCCAGACGCCCAGCCTATCAAGCCACTCACGCAAGGCCTGCTTGTCGGTCAAGACCGACAAGGCGCCGGTCTCCATCAGAATCCAATAAAGGGCCGCCAAGCCCATCAATAGAGTGAGCCCCAAAAAGAGCGTTTGCTTTACGCTAAGCTTGGTTGCCATGTGCATCTCAGTGGTCGTGATTGGGGAGACTCGCATCTCAGCCCTGTACCGTTATGGTGTATCATTCAACGCCCAATATTTCGCGAAACTGGTCGGTCGACACTGCGCCATTGATACGCTGAACTTTCCCGGCTTCATCACGGTAGTAGCTGGTTGGCGTTCCCGTAGCACCGGCCTCACGCATGATCTGGGCGTGATTTCTAAGAAGCGCTTGACTCTCCTCCGACGGCTCCACCGGCCTTATGCCGCCATTGCGAAATTCCAGTTCATGAGTTTCGAGAGCACTGGCCGGATTGTCGGATTCAAGGATTGCAGCAGCTTTGCGAAGACTGTCCTCTGATAGCACACCGACCAGCACGTGACGAAGCTGTAACACGCCTTGCTCAATGAGCGGGCGCGAATTTTTCCAGAGTGCATTGCAGTAGGGGCAGTTGGGGTCTGTTAGTGTGTACACAATATGCGAAGCATCATCATTCCCCTCCGAGATAAAACGAGTGTTTTCAAACGCACTCCAGGTAGCTTCCAGCATGGGGTCCAGCACCAGAGCCTGAAGCTGGCTTTCCATAACGGCATTGCCCTGCGGGTCGATTAACGTACCAATGACGGCGTAGTCGGAAGAGGAGGAGATATAAGCTGCCATAGGCTCATTATCATAAGACAAGGCATAGCCTTGGAGACCGTCAGGCGCTTCGAAGCTGCCATGGAAGGTGAACCCTTGATCCACCAATGCGGTAATCGATTTGGGCAAGGGAGACTCAGTATTCGTGGCACTGCTGGCCTGACGACTCTCAGTGGCATCAGTACTTGCTTCCTGCGCCAACGCAGGCAACGTTATAAGACCTAACAGACCTGCAGCAGCTAGGCAATAAGTGATAGGTAGGATATATCTCATGGATGCTCTCTTTATTAGTTTCTGATCTACCCAAGGGGGACGATTGTATTCGGTTGCCAGCTTCATCACTTCTTATTAAAAAACAGGTATTTGATGAGCGCAGCAACACCAAGCCCCAGCGCAATAATCAACAAGATCGCTATTAGGCCCATCCCTGCCATACCCCACATGCAGCTTTCACTTCCCATCATTTTGAATTCCTCGTTAACACGACATTGTTTGGTTTAGGCGCGATGAACAGCATCGTTTGGACGTGGTGTGGCATTGCCGGTATCCGATGTGAAACGGCGTAGCCGCAACGAGTTAGTCAGCACAAAAACACTGGAAATGCTCATGGCCGCCGCCGCCAGCATGGGGCTGAGCAATACGCCGATGAACGGATAGAGCACGCCCGCCGCCACGGGGATCAACGCTACGTTGTAGCCATAGGCCCAAACGAAATTGCCGATAATGGTCCGGTGGGTACGCTTGGAGAGCGCCGTGGCATTGACGATGCCTCGCAAATCGCCACTCATCAGCACCACATCGCCGGACTCGATGGCAATATCGGTGCCAGTGCCGATCGCAATGCCCACGTCGGCCTGGGCCAAAGCGGGCGCATCATTGATCCCGTCCCCCACAAAAGCGACGCGCTTGCCCTCCGCCTGGAGACGCCGGATCTCTGCCGCTTTCTGGTCGGGCAGTACCTCAGCGAGAATCTGCTGGATGCCAACCTGTCGGGCGATAGCATCGGCAGTGGCACGGTTATCGCCGGTGAGCATGGCCACTTCCAGCCCTTGCGCTTTGAGTGCTGCGATAGCGTCGGCAGAGCCCTCCTTGAGGGGATCCGCCACCGCGATGACTGCAGCAAGCTGACCGTCTACCGCGGCATAGAGCGGGCTCTTGGCGTTCTCGGCCAACACCTTGGCGCGTGTTTCTGCCTGGCCGAGGTCGATTTCCAGCCGACGCATGTAACGATCAGCCCCTACATGTACCAAGTGGCCGTCGACCTCGGCTTCAATGCCGTAGCCTGGCTCGGCACTAAAGCGACTGACAGGGGGTAATTCCAGCCCACGGGTCTTGGCGCCCTGCACAATAGCCTCAGCGATGGGGTGCTCGCTTTGAGCTTCCACCGCCGCGACCAGTCGCAGCACGTCGTTTTCATGACCGTTAATAGCTTCGAAATCAGTCAGTTCGGGGCGTCCTTGGGTCAAAGTGCCGGTCTTGTCCAGCACCACCGTATTCATCTTGGCCAGCGTCTCAAGCGCCGCCCCTTTGCGAAATAGCACCCCCATCTCGGCCCCTTTCCCGGTACTGACCATGATGGCCGTTGGGGTGGCCAGGCCCATCGCACATGGGCAGGCAATTAGCAGCACGCTAACGGTAGTGACAAAGGCAAAGGACAAGGACGGCGCCGGTCCGAAAGCGAACCAGAGTGCAAAGGTCATCGTGGCGATAGCGATGACTACGGGAACAAATACACCAGCAACCTTGTCGGCCAACTGCTGGATGGGGGGCTTCTCCGCTTGGGCCGTTTCCACCATCTTGACGATCTGCGACAAGACAGTGTCGGCACCGACTCGCGTGGCCCGAAAGGTAAGTGCACCGTTCTTGTTGATAGTGCCACCGACGACTTCGGAATCCTTCTGTTTGGCGACCGGCACGGGCTCACCGCTGATCATCGACTCATCAACGTAAGAGTGACCCTCCTCGACGATGCCATCGACTGGAACACGCTCCCCTGGGCGAACCAAAATACGATCGCCTGTGACGACGGCGTCGATAGGCAGCTCGACGGTTTCATCCTCGCGTATGACGCGGGCAGTTTTCGCCTGTAATTGCAGAAGCTTCTTGATCGCCTCGGAGGTGCGGCCCTTGGCAATGTGTTCAAAATAACGACCGAGCAGGATTAGCGTCACGATCACCGCCGCCGCTTCGAAATAGCTCACGGCGGTTCCGACGGGAAAGAGCGTGGGCACCAGCAGGGCGGCGACCGAATAAAAATAGGCAGCGCTCGATCCGATCATAACGAGGCTGTTCATGCCTGGATTAAAATGCCGGAGTTCGGCGAAGCCGGCACGATAGAAGCGTGCACCTGCATAAAACTGCACCGGTGTAGCCAATAACCACTCGACGCCCATCCAGCCGCGATGCGGCATTAGACTCGTTAACAGCGTGTCAAAAGCGGGAATCATTTTTCCCATGGCGATGATGACTACCGGAATCGTAAATATTGCCGCGAGCACGACTCGGCGGCGAAGCTCGGCTCTCTCCCAGTCCTCGCTGTCCGTTGGTGGCGGCGTATCGGTATCCTGAGGTTCATAGCCTGCCTCGCGGATGGCATGCTGAATACGCGTTAACGAAACGGCTCCCGGCAGGAAGCGAACGAAGGCCTTCTGGGTAGCAAGGTTAACACTCACTTCCACCATGCCGGGCAGCTTCGTTAGCGTTCGCTCTATCCGAGAGACACACGATCCACAACTCATGCCGGTGATGGGAATGTCGAGACTTTCCACTACCGGTTGATAGCCCGCTGTTTCAATGGCGTTGAGTAGGCTAGTGGTCGTGGTACCTGCTTCGACCTGGATAGCCGCCTTCTGGGTGGCGAGGTTCACTTGAGCGTTGATCACGCCTGGCTGCTGGCTGAGTGCACGTTCCACACGTCCAACACAGGAAGCACAGGACATACCACGAATCTCGATATCGACGTTTTGCGCCATAATGAAGATCTCCTGTTAATTTATCGACGACCCGATATGCAAGCTTGATTCCCATGTTTGCTGTCGAGAAAATGCTCGATCATTCAGCCTGCTCTGCGATAGCTTCAACAATCGGGCAGCCTTCCTGCATAGGCCCTTCGCCTGCACATTCGTCCAGTGTTTTCGATAATACGGCTTCAATTCGCGAGAGGTGTTTGATCTGCTCTCGCACCTTGTGCAGCTTCTCGCTGGCGATGCGTTTAGCTTGCGCCCGGTCGCCATTAGCATCCTGAAGCATTAACAGCTCCCGAATCTCTTGTAGCGTGAAGCCCCACTGCTTGGCATGGACGATAAACTGCAACCGATCCACAGCTTCCAGTGGGTAACGCCGATAGTTGGCATCGGTCCTCCTCGGAGGAGGCATAAGTCTCTCTTTTTCGTAGAATCGAATCGCCTGGCTAGCGACCCCGCTTCGTTCGGCAAGCTCGCCGATACTTAGTGTTTGCATAGCGTTACCTCACGACATTATTAATCCAAGCTTCTGGCAGCCTGACTCAACGAATCTACCGGTCGGGGCTCCTATTGCTCCGGTTGGCGCACGACCCTAAGGTAGGGCGTCTTGGTGTTCCAGCCTTCGGGAAAGTGTTGCCTAGCGTCATCATTCGATAGCGATGGCGAGATGATGACATCGTCACCATTTTGCCAGTCAACGGGGGTGGCCACTTTGTGCTTGTCAGTTAGCTGAAGCGAATCGAGAACCCGCAGTATCTCGTCGACATTACGTCCTGTGCTGGGTGGATACGTCAAAGTGAGACGAATTTTCTTGTCAGAATCGATGATGAAGACCGTACGCACCGTCAGTTTGGGGTCGGCTTTGGGATGGATCATTCCATAAAGCTTCGCTACCACCTGATCTTCGTCAGCCAGCAAGGGGTAGTTCAGGGCCGTGCCCTGAGTCTGTTCAATATCCCCCGCCCAGTCGTGGTGAGAGCTGAGGGGATCCACCGAAACCCCAACCAGTTTGGCACCCCGCTGGGTGAATTCGTTCTTTCGCTTGGCAAACGCGCCCAGTTCTGTGGTGCATACTGGCGTAAAATCAGCGGGGTGCGAGAACAGCACCGCCCAGCTGTCGTCAAGCCATTGGTGAAAGTTGACCGTGCCTTGCGTGGATTCGATCGTGAAGTTTGGTGCTGTCTCGCCCAGTTGTAGCGCCATGGAAATGTCCTCATGTCATTCATTGAGTAGCCACCATAACTTTGAAGTCAACTTTAAGGTCAAGCTTGATGTGTAATATTTGCAATTCGATAGGAGACAAATAATTTGTCAATAAAGGTTGACCTTAAAGCAGCTGTAAGCCTTAAAATTCTTACGGCGCTAAAATGGATATGATAGGAGGTAGCACCATGGGATTGGTATCAATACCCTTGTTGGCCGTCTCCATAACTTAAGTTGCGATAACACATTGGAATCTCTCTCTTCCATCGGCTTGGTCGGCGCCTTTATCGGCGGATTGGTCTCCTTCTTCTCGCCCTGCACGCTGCCCCTGTTACCGGCCTACCTGTCGGTGGTCACAGGCGGTAGTGCCGGTAAAGCCGACAGGCGGTTAGAGGCATTGACCCTCAGTGCCTTCTTCGTCTTCGGCTTCAGCATCGTGTTCATCCTACTCGGGCTCGGCGCCAGTAGTATCGGGCAACTGATGCGAGGGTATCGCCAAGAATTCAACTGGGTTGCCGGCTCGGCGGTGATCGTGCTGGGCCTCTTCATGACCGGCGTGTTCCGATTGCCGCTTTTCCAGCGTACCTTTCAGTTCACCCCCAATGTCCAGGGTGGCTCTCCGCTTTCGGCTACTGTGTTCGGGGTATCTTTTGCCATCGGCTGGACGCCCTGTATCGGCCCCATCCTGGGCGCCATCTTGATGGCCACGTCCAATGCTGCTAGTGCCCAGGCTGGAATGATATATCTCAGTGCCTACTCGGCTGGCCTAGCGCTACCTTTTCTTGCCAGCACTTTACTGATTAACCGATTCGCTCTGCATCGGCAAAGCCTAGGAAGGTGGAGCGCCTATGCTCGCCCCGTGGCGGGCACGGTTGTGATCCTGATGGGCATCGCCATCGTCTCGGGTACCATGACGCGGCTTTCCAGTATCATGGTCGACCTTTTTCCCTCCCTGGCGACCCTGGGGTAGCCAGGCCGTCAGAGAAGTAGATATTAATTTTCATACTGACTCCTTAGGAAGCTTATTAGGCTGAGCTAGTCTCCTAAAAGGAGATTATTTTTTATAAAGCTTAGAACTTGATTCCTCTCATTATTAATTTAGTTTTCTCACCTACTTACTTTAATTAGGGGCTTCGTGGCGAGCTAACTTCCAGGCGCAGCGAATGCTGCAGTATTTTTTGAAAAACATTTACTATAGTAGGCCTTCCTGAATCTTAACTGAATAATTAAAAATTATTGGCAAGTAGCGCACAGCTACCTTTTTAACTTTATATTTCGTGAGTAGTTACCTGATTACCTTTCCTTGATTTTTCTTTTAGGTTGTTCTAGCTTTATTATGCCAAGCAAGAGCTATGGTGAATAAAATCTGATTTAATAAATGGAGAATCGAGATGGATTTTGGAAAATATGAGAATTGCATTGAAGCTTGTCACGTATGTGCAGCGTATTGTGACAAGTGTGCAACTGAGTGCCTAAAAGAAGACGACGTAAAAATGATGGCGGAATGTATTCGCCTTAACATGCAATGTGCTCAAATTTGCCGGTTAGCCGCTTCATTCATGGCACAAGAAAGCGAGTTTGCGCACGAGATCTGCCGTCTATGTGCCGACATTTGTAAAAAGTGTGGTGATGAGTGTGCAAAACATGATGCAACCCATTGTCAAGAGTGTGCTCAATCTTGTCATCGCTGCGCTGAAGAATGTGCCGCAATGGCCAGCTAAGCTTCAAACCAGCCGGGGCAAGCGCTCCGGCTCGACGTGAACTTCTATGGAGAAATTCATTTGCTTTAACTCAGGCTTTCAAATTATTGAGGTAATTATTTTGAAATAAACTCTAGTAGAAGCAAGCCTACTGCGAGCCTCTTTTAAGGAAACACTGCATAAATACGACCGTTGCTGCCTAAGTGCCACCGGCAGGGCAAAATAC
>NZ_JAKRFG010000024.1:0-11840 GCF_022348135.1 Halomonas sp. McD50-4
AGTGACGTACCGTTTCTGCCGTTACCCCTCCCGTCTGAGCCAGCTCGGAGACTCGCATTGGCTTACCCTCATTTGTTTACTCGTAGCCAGCTTACAACCGCCAGGCTGCCCAAAGGTCAAGTCTTCAACGGGCGCTTATGGCAAACCTTTCGGTTGTACATCGAAATTTAAAATGAGGCCTTGACCTTGAAGTCTGCTTTAAGGATATCTTACAAAAGCTGCTCTGCCACAGGTTAAAAACCTTCATCACGTCCTACCCTCAGCTCGTTTGGCAGTATGAGAAGAAAAAATGACTCAAGTCATTTTTTTCAATTTGGATGTTAAGGGTGGTTGCAGGTAAGCGCTGTATTCTAAGCGTGTCATCAAACAGGAATGGAGAGTTAAAATGAAAATCAAAACGTCACTTGCCGCCGCAATCATTAGCGTAGTTGCCATACCAGCATTCGCAAGCTTTGGATACTCTGAATCTCAGGCCAAACAGCTGACGGAGGGAGTTACACCTAGTGGAATATTGACCAGCGGGTATGCTCATGAGTATGTGCTCTCATTAAACGAAAGCTCCGAGGTCAAGATAGCTAGTGAGCACTTTCCTGGATCAAACTTTACGCTTCGCATGAAAGCAAAACTGATGGACGCATCCGGCAATATCGTTTCGGAAGCTAATTCTGTCAATGGAGACTTCAAAATTGATGAGAGACTCGATGCAGGCGAGTACCGCTTGATTGTTTCAGGAGATACGGGGGGGTATGGGGAAAGTGATACACACCAGTACAGTCTGCATGTAGACATTCAGTGATAAATTAAAGTTGGCCGGCTAATGCTGGCCAACAATTACTTTAAATGTTTCGTTTAATGATTTTAAAGTAATTAGTAAACGTAGTTTTTAATGTTTGATTATTTATTTTATTAAATTTTCTGTATTTTTTGAGCGTAATCCTTTTGTTTGGAGGGCCACTGTGATCAAGGCTGCATTGTTATTCAGCGGTGTCTTGGGTGTCGCCTGGATGCCAGCTATTGCTGTTGCCGGAAGTGAAACGGACAATTTACAAAAAGCGATACAGATAGCCATTGATCAGGACCCCTGGTTAACCGGAAGTGCGTCCATTGAAACCGCCCTTGAGAACGAGGCCATTGCATCGGCCCAGCTCCCTGATCCCCAGATTTCATTGAAAGCGGGAAATCTGCCGGTTGATACCTTTGACTTGAATCAAGAAGGTATGACCCAGTTCAGCGTAGGAATCAGTCAGAAATTTCCCAGAGGAGATAGCCTGGCGCTTGCCAAGCAACAAAAGCAGCAGCTTGCCGCCCAACAGCCGATGTTGCGGCAGGATAGGGAAGCCAGAGTCGAGGCTACGGTTAGCCAGCTTTGGCTGGAGGCCACTCGTGCTCAGCTGAGCATCAGTCGGATAGAGCGTGATCGTAGCTTGTTTGAGCAGCTAGCGGAGGTGGTCGAGGTGAGTTATGCGTCCGCCTTCGGAATGACCCGCCAAGACGATGTGATTCGTGCTCAGTTGGAGCTGACTCGCCTGGAGGATCGCTTGACCGATCTCAGACAGCAACAAGAGGCAGAAGAGCGGCAGTTAACTGAATGGTTGGGGAGTGAGGCGATGCTACCGATAGCGGAAGACTTCCCCGAGCTTGTTTTGGTAGAGCCAAGCCTCTTCACTGACGCTGAACGTCCCAGTCGTCAGCTGTGGTATGAGCGAGTGAGGCGTCACCCTGCAGTGCTGGCATTGGAGCAGAAGATAGATGCCATGGAGACTGGGGTCGATGTGGCGAGGCAGCAGTACAAACCAGAATGGGGTGTATCGGCACAGTACGGCTACCGCGAGGACGACCCTATGGGCGGACGCCGGTCCGACCTGTTCTCTGTGGGAGTGGCCTTCGATCTACCTGTGTTCACGGAAAATCGTCAGGACAAGAATGTCGCAGCAGCGGCATCACGTCATGAAGCGGTCCGGTACGAGAGAGAAACCTTGGTTCGTGAATTGATTGCCCAGCTGGAAACCAATTGGGTTAAGTTGGCGCGCCTCGATGAACGATTAACCCTGTATACGCAACGATTATTGCCCGAGCTGAGCGAGCAGGCCGAAGCTTCCCTGAATGCCTATAACAATGACGATGGTGATTTTGCAGAAGCCGTGCGGGCACGAATTGATGAAACCAATGCGAGTGTGGAGCTCATAGGCCTGAAAGCCCAACGACTCAAGGTGATCTCGGATATCAACTACCTGCTGTCCCAAGGCACGTCTTCACGCTAACTCACGACTTCTCAAGTCTGGAATGAGACATCACGATGAATCAAATGGGTAGGTACTTTTTCGTTATATCGTTAGGCGTCCTGTTGGGCGTGTCCGGCAGTATGGTTCTGGGAGGGAAGACATTCGTCCTGAACGCAGTAGAAACGGCTATTGGAAAAGATAGTAATAAGACTGGTGGGGAAGAGAGTGGAGAACGCACTCCCCTTTACTGGGTGGCGCCGATGGATCCCAACTACAAGCGAGACAAGCCTGGAAAATCCCCGATGGGGATGGATCTAGTGCCTGTTTATGATGATCAAGACGAAGGGGACACCCCAGGAACAGTCAAGATTTCTCCTGATGTCGTCAACAATCTTGGTGTTAAAACGGGCGTTGTCGAAAAGGATACATTTGACGCCACGGTAAGGACAGTTGGCTATGTCCAATACGATGAAGACAAGTTGGTGCATATCCACCCCCGCGTCGAGGGGTGGATAGAAAAGTTATTTGCCAAGTCCGAAGGCGATCGTGTTACCCAAGGTCAACCGCTCTACTCGATCTATTCGCCGACGCTCGTGAATGCACAGGAAGAATTGTTGCTTGCAATGAACCGCGGCAACCAACGTCTGATTTCTGCCGCCTTGGAAAGGCTGCGCGCGTTACAGGTGCCCAATGAGGCTATCCAGAAGCTAAGGGACAGTCGTCAAGTGAGTCAGACGATCATCTTGCGTGCGCCCCAAAGTGGCGTCCTGGATAATTTGCAGGTGCGTGAAGGAATGTTCGTACAGCCAGGAATGAGCATGATGAGTATTGGCGTTCTTGATCATGTGTGGGCTGTCGGAGAGGTGTTTGAGCGCCAGGCAGCGTTGATCGCTGAGGGAGATGAGGTTCGCATGACTCTTGACTATCTACCCGAACGGGAGTGGACAGGGGTGGTGGACTATATATATCCAAGTATTGATAGTGAGACGCGTACGGCTCGTGTAAGGGTGCGTTTCGCTAACGATGACCTGGCGCTAAAACCTGGAATGTTTTCTCAGCTGACCATTATGTCAAACACGACGTTGGAGGCATTGCAAATACCCCGTGAGGCCTTGATTCGCACCGGAAGCCAGTCGCGTGTCGTTCTTGCATTGGGTGATGGAAAATTCAAATCGATCGAAGTCGACGTTGGACGCGTGGGTTGGGAAACCGTCGAGATATTATCGGGCCTTGAGGAGGGCGATCGCATCGTTACGTCGGCTCAGTTCCTTCTGGATTCCGAATCGAGCCGAACATCAGACTTTCAGCGAATGGAGCATAGTGGTAATGCTGACCCAATCCACGGGAATAGTCCTGTAGAAACCGTATGGGTGCCGGCACGCGTCGAAGATGTCATGCCGGATCATGGCATGGTAACGCTTTCCCATGCCCCTATAGCGGTTTGGGAATGGCCGGCCATGAGCATGAATTTCCAGGCTGCTGATACGGTCAGTCTTGAGCAGCTTAAAGCAGGCATGGACGTCCATGTCGAGATTGAGCGGGTTGCAGAAGACGAATATCTCCTCCGAGACGTGCATGTAGACGATGTAGCTACCCAAGCATCCAACGATTCGGTTGTGGATCACGGCGTGGGGGGTGGCGCGAGTAGTGACCATCAAGACGGGATGAGCCATGAAGGTCATGGTGCGGGGGAGAGTAAGCAATGATTCCTGCTCTGATCCGTTGGTCCATCAGCAACCGTTTTCTCGTGCTTCTTGCTGCCGTGATTCTGGCGGGGGCGGGAATCTACTCAGTCAAGAATACTCCTATTGATGCTCTGCCGGACCTGTCCGATGTGCAGGTAATCATCAAGACCAACTACCCTGGACAGGCACCGCAGGTCGTTGAAGATCAGGTTACCTACCCGCTCACTACGGCTATGCTGTCGGTCCCCGGGGCGGCGACAGTCCGCGGATACTCCTTCTTCGGCGACTCCTACGTCTATGTGATTTTCGACGAAGACACCGATCCCTACTGGGCGCGCTCCCGTGTGCTGGAGTACCTTTCTCAGGTAGCGCCCACGCTGCCGGATAGTGCGCGCCCACAGCTTGGTCCGGATGCCACTGGCGTGGGTTGGGTCTATCTCTACGCTCTGATCGACAGGACCGGCCAACATGACCTCAGTGAGCTGCGCAGCCTGCAAGACTGGTTCCTGAAGTATGAGCTTCAGACCGTATCGGGCGTTTCTGAAGTCGCGGCGCTTGGCGGCATGGTCAAGCAATACCAAGTGGTGGTGGATCCGGAGAAACTGCGTGCCTTCGACATTCCCCTGGCTCACATCCAGACCGCTATACAGCGGGCCAACCAGGAAGTGGGCGCCTCGGTCGTCGAGATGGCCGAAGCCGAGTACATGGTGCGCGCCACTGGTTATATCCAGAGTCGTGAGGATCTTGCCAGTATCCCGCTGGGTGTGGATGACAATGGAACGCCTCTGCTGCTCAAGGATGTCGCCGACATCGGGATGGGGCCCCAGATGCGTCGTGGCATTGCCGAACTGAACGGGGAAGGTGAGACCGTCGGCGGCATCGTCGTCATGCGCACAGGAGAGAATGCCCAGAAGACGATCGATGGCGTCAAGGCCAAGCTTGAGCAGCTCCAGTCTAGCCTGCCGGAGGGGGTGGAGGTCGTGACGGTCTATGACCGTTCAGGCTTGATCGAAAAGGCGGTAGACAACCTGCTGCGTGGCCTGCTCGAGGAGTTAGCCATCGTAGCCTTGGTATGCGTGCTCTTCCTGTTCCATCTGCGCTCTGCGTTAGTGGCGATGATCAGCTTGCCGATGGGCATTCTCACTGCCTTCATCATCATGAACTGGCAGGGCATCAACGCCAACGTCATGTCGCTTGCGGGTATCGCCATTGCGATCGGTGCCATGATCGATGGTGCCGTCGTGTTGATCGAGAATTTGCACAAGCACATGGAGCGTACACCGCTGACGTCCGAAAACCGGTGGAAGGTGGTGGCCGACTCGGCGGTGGAGGTGGGGCCGGCGCTTTTCTTCAGCTTGCTGATCATCACTGTCAGCTTTGTTCCTGTCTTTACCCTCGAGGCCCAAGAGGGGCGGATGTTCTCGCCGCTCGCCTTCACCAAGACCTATGCCATGGCAGCCAGTGCCGGGCTGGCGGTCACCTTGGTTCCGGTGCTGATGGGCTATTTCATCCGCGGCCGCGTACTTCCTGAGCACAAGAATCCGGTCAATCGACTGCTGGTCGGGGTCTACATGCCGGTACTCAACGCGGTATTGAGATTCCCAAAGACGACCATCGCCCTGGTGCTAGCGATAACCCTGGTAGGTTTCTGGCCGGTCAGCAAGATTGGCAGCGAGTTTATTCCACCCCTGGATGAAGGCGACTTGATGTACATGCCGACCACTTATCCAGGGCTGTCGATCGGCAAGGCGCGGGAGCTCCTTCAGCAGACCGATAAACTGATTGCCAGCGTGCCGGAGGTGGACACGGTGTTTGGCAAGATCGGACGGGCCGACACGGCTACCGACCCTGCGCCGCTGACCATGATCGAAACATTCATTCAGCTCAAACCGCGGGAAGAGTGGCGAGAGGGGATGACCACCGACAAGCTCAAGAAGGAACTCGACAGCCTGGTGCGGATACCGGGGGTATCCAATGCCTGGGTGATGCCGATTTCGACGCGCATCGATATGCTGGCGACCGGGATCAAGACGCCGGTGGGCATCAAGGTGGGCGGAGAAGATCTCAAGCAGATTCAGTCCATCGGACAGCAGCTGGAGACGATCCTTGCCGATGTTCCCGGTACTGCGTCGGTCTATTCCGAGCGGGTGGCCGGAGGTCGCTATATCAAGGTTGATATCAACCGCGCTCAGGCGGCGCGCTATGGCCTGAACATTGCCGACGTGCAACAAGTGGTGGCGACCGCTATCGGTGGTCAGAACATTACTCAGACCATCGAGGGATTGGAGCGCTACCCGGTCAACCTGCGCTACCCACAGGATTACCGGGACTCCCCCGAGCGGCTGGCCGAGCTACCGATCGTCACCGCCAATGGGCAGCGTATCGCGCTAGCAGACGTGGCGGATATCTACGTGGAGGACGGTCCACCGGCGATCAAGAGCGAGAACGCACGTCCCAACGGTTGGACCTTCGTGGATATCGAGGGTGTGGATGTCGGCACCTACGTGCAGCGCGCCATGGATGTCGTGGCGGAGGAGCTCGAGCTACCCACCGGATATTCGGTGACGTGGTCCGGGCAGTATGAATACATGCTGCGTGCCAAGGAGAAGCTGAGCTATGTGGTGCCTTTCACGTTGGCCATCATCGTGATCCTGCTCTACATGAGTTTCAAGCGCTTCAGTGAGGTAGCCATCATCATGGGCACGCTACCACTGGCCATGGTAGGGGCCATCTGGCTGATGTATCTGCTGGGCTATAACTTCTCCGTGGCCGTGGGAGTGGGGTTTATCGCTCTGGCCGGGGTGGCAGTCGAGATCGGGGTGATCATGCTCGTTTATCTCAACCAGGCCTATCAGCAGATGCTCGAGCGCTGCCAACACAAGGGAGTACAACCCCGTCGGGAGACTCTTCGCCACGCCGTGCTGCACGGTGCTGCTCTCAGGGTGAGACCGGTAATGATGACATCGGTCTCGACCATTGCCGGTCTTCTGCCGCTGATGTACAGCACAGGGACGGGGTCCGAAATAGTCAGCCGCATTGCGGCCCCGATGGTGGGGGGGATGTTGAGCGCGGTGATACTGACGCTTCTGGTGTTGCCCTGTGTCTACTACCTGTGGAAATGCCGCCATGTGAATCATGCATAACGTCAGGATCGACAAGGCTGGGTGGCACATTCTAGATACGCGAATGCCGTATCTCGAGGGCTCCCAGCCTAACACGAATCGTCAGTGGTACTTGATGTGAGGTGCACTAGCGATGCCCCCTGGAATTAGGTTGAATTTGCACTTCGTGAGTCAAGGTTCAGTTTGTATTCAGGCCATTAGGCTATGCTGGTAGATAAGAAAGCACGCTTGGCTATTTGCTAACCCGCTGGCGTAGCGTCGAGCGATTCATAGAAGCCTGAAGGGCGCGAGGAAATTGCCATGATTGCGTACCCACAGATCGATCCAGTGGCATTTTCCCTCGGACCGGTACAATTACATTGGTATGGTCTAATGTACGTGGTGGGGCTAACGGCTGCGTGGTGGCTGGGGCGGCGGCGAGCGCACCGCCTCGGCTTGACCCATGATGATATCGGCGACCTGATCTTCTATGGCGCTCTGGGCGTCATCATTGGAGGGCGCTTGGGCTATGTGCTGTTCTACGGGCTCGACCAGCTGATAGCCAACCCCCTATGGCTTTTCAAGATTTGGGAAGGGGGCATGAGTTTCCATGGAGGTCTTGCCGGCGTGCTGGTAGCCGCCTGGCTGTTCGCTCGCCGTCACCGCCTGGCCTACCTTCAGCTGACCGATTTCATCGCCCCGCTGGTGCCGATCGGTCTGGGGGCAGGGCGTCTGGGCAACTTCATCAATCACGAGTTGCCGGGGAGGGCCAGCGAAGTGCCCTGGGCGATGATCTTCCCTCCCATGCTGGGCTTGGGGCCTGAACCCCGACATCCATCAGCACTCTACGAGTTTGTCCTGGAGGGTGTGGTGCTGTTTGTCGTGTTGTGGTGGGTGTCACGGAAACCGCAAACTCAAGGGCTTATCTCGGGTCTATTCCTGCTTCTGTATGGCACCTTCCGTTTCATCGTGGAGTTTGTGCGCTTACCCGATCCTCAATTGGGCTTCATCGCCTTTGATTGGCTCACTATGGGACAGTTGTTGACGGTACCAATGTTGGCAGCAGGTGCGTTCCTGGTCACCACTGCATGTCGTAGTCAGCGAACCATGGTTGCTACATCGGACCGATAAGCAAGACAAGTGATATGAGGTATGTCGATAATATTGGAAGAACGTTAACGATATTACAGTACGAGGAGAATTCTCATGGCACACAGAGAGCATCGGTTGGGAGTTTCTGAAACGACCTTGGTGAACCGACACTTAAAGCTTGATTCCAGCGATCTGGATGCGGTGAAAGCGGCTGTTGCAGATATTGATGAGCTATACGGGCTAGACAGTGTTTCGTTCGATGAGAAGAAACTAAAGCTTCACCTGGCCTATGATGCCTCACGTCTCTGCCTCGACTGCGTCGAAGATATTCTCGACAAATATGCGGTCGAAATCAGTCGTGGTTGGTGGAACCGCTTCAAGGAGGAGCATTATCGATTTGTTGACCAAAACATAAAAGATAATGCAAAGAAGGAGCCTTGGAGCTGCCATTGAATGGTATTCACATCTATACGCAAGGCTAGCCTCAGGGTAAGCGCTGCAGGAAACTACGCGTGGTCCGCTCGGCTAGGGAGCTTCATGTAGCGTTATTTGCCTTTCTGCTGAATCTTCCCTGGGAGTTTCTTCAGGTTCCGTTGTATGCGGGCATGCCTGTGATGCCACATTGGGAAGCTGTGCAGGCTTGTATCCAGGCAGCCCTTGGCGATGTATTGATCACGTTGATGGCGTATTGGTCGGTGGCCGTATGGCATCGACGTCATGACTGGCTTCGGGGCTATGGGGCCAAGGAGTGCGTGGGCTTCGTGCTGGTGGGCGTCGGTATCACGGTGGCGATGGAGTGGCACGCTACGCTATTCAGTCAACGGTGGGAGTATGCGCAGCTGATGCCCCGTGTGCCGTGGTTGGGCACGGGCCTCTCGCCGTTACTACAGTGGTTGATCTTGCCGCCGTTGATGCTGTGGATGGCGCGTCGTCATCGGTTAGGTTCGGAGGTTGTATCCAAAGAAAATAATTGACTATTGGGTAGCGCATAGGTTCTACACTTTGATTTCAATGTATCTAACCACACTCTACCATTTGTCATCTGGTGAGTCTCAGAGCGTCAAGAGGGCTTTCGGTAGGGTCTGGTTTCATTCACCCAGGAGAGAGGTGATGGAGTCTATGGATAGAACGCCACAGTACAAGCAGAATAGCCTCTCACTGGTCGGTGCGATTGCCTTAGGGACCGGGGTCATGATTGGCGCTGGTATTTTTGCTTTGACGGGACAGATGGCCGAGATGACGGGAGTGCTTTTCCCGTTAGCCTTCTTGTCAGCGGCACTAATCGTCTCTTTCAGTGCTTATTCCTACGTGAAAATGTCCAATGCCTATCCGTCAGCTGGTGGTATTGGCATGTACCTCAGCAAGGCTTATGGACCAACTCTGACCACCGCTTTCCATGCGCTTTTAATGTATTTCTCCATGGTGATAGCACAAAGCTTTTTGGCGAGAACCTTTGGGTCCTACACGCTAGAGCTTTTCGATTTTGGGGATAGGTCACTGCTTGTCCCCTTATTGGGTGTTGCGCTGCTGATATCTGCATTTTTACTAAACCTCTCCGCCAACAAGCTGATTCAGGGTGTTGCGTCAGTACTCGGGTTCATAAAAATTGGTGGGATCATCTTGTTCGGGGTCGTCGGTGTCATCATCGCCGACTCGGTCGGCATGGAAACCTCGGCGTCGACGCCCGAGGGATCTCTGTCAGGCTTTCTAGGAGCAACCGCGTTGGGGATCCTGGCCTTCAAGGGGTTCACGACGATCACCAATAGTGGTTCAGAGATAAAAGATCCCCATCGCAACGTCGGCAGGGCGATCATGATATCGATCGCCCTGTGTGTGGTGATCTATGCGCTGGTGGGCTTCGCTGTCGCCAGTAATCTGTCGCTGAGCGAGATAATCGAAACGAAAGATTATTCGTTGGCGGCTGCTGCCCGTCCTGCGCTGGGGGAGGCCGCCGTCTGGTTCACCGTCATTCTCGCCATGCTGGCCACCGCGGGTGGTATCATTGCTAGTATATTTGCGGTCTCACGCATGTTGGCAATGCTGACGGAAATGGAACTGGTGCCGCATCGTCACTTTCATATGCCAGGCAGTATCCAGAAGCATACCCTGGTTTATACGGTCGTGCTTGGTTTGGTTCTGACGGCTTTCTTTGACCTTAGCCGTATCGCAGCACTTGGTATCATTTTTTACTTGATCATGGATATTGCTGTTCATTGGGGGGTGTTGCGTCATCTTCGCAAGGAGGTCGGTGCCAACCCAATCGTGCTGGTTATTGCGATACTGCTGGATGCCGTCGTGCTGGCAGGCTTCCTTTGGGTGAAAGCGACGACAGATCCCCTGGTGCTAATCGTCGCAACGATTGTCATGGCGGCTATCTTGATTGCCGAGCGACTCTTTTTGTCTCGTAACGGCGCTTCTAGTTCAAACGATAATACTCATTCTCATTAACTATTAAGGATAAGGATCATGGAGGTTCGGACCTTTGGTGACCTGATTGACTGGACACGGCAGCTGCATGAGCATTTGGCGCGCTGTCTTTCTCACTGTGCCGATCATAATGAAGAAGAGCGTGCCAAGATGCTCCTTAATTATCTGGCAGCTCATGAGCATGAGATGGAGTATGTTGTTGGTGAGTTAAAGAGTAGAGCGGACCCCAAAGCATTGAATACCTATGTATATGATTATCTGGAACACAGGCCGATCCGGACGCATCGGACCTGTGATGCACCCTATGCTGCGCTGGGTTTCAATGAAATCTGTCGGGAGATTTTCGACTTCCATGATCAAGTGACAGATCTCTATCGTAACTTGGTTGGCAAGGCGGAGATTCCTGAAGCAAGGGAGTTGCTTGAATCCCTTCTTGAGCTGGAACAGCATGAAGCGATGCGCCTTGTTCGGCAGACTGGGAGGATGGACGATCTGTAAGAAAATGATGTCTGGATCTGTTATAACTGCCTGATCGCCACCCTCGGCATAACATCTGTCCTGACTGTTCCTAATGTAACGTACCAGAACGGCATCGGCATTGCGTGTCTGGCATCGATGCCGATTGTCCTGTTTTTTATATCTGCTATTCATCTCGGTCGCGCTGATCATGCCCGACATGACGGTGCATCAGGAAGTGCATGCCGAGACAGAGGGCCAGGGGCAGCAGCAGCCAGGCGCCGCTGCTCAGTGATTGCCCGCCCCACATGAACAGCAGCACGGCGCCTCCCATCAGCACCACGCAGGCGGTCATCATCCATTTATGGAGTGCCGCGGTAGGGGAAGACGGCTCTTTCTGTGATTCGGCCTCTCCCGAGGGGGGCTTGGTGGATTCTGGTCGTTTCATGAGCGGTCGCCTTTGGCTTGGACCGATGGGGTGGCAGTGGAAGGCTCTCCGCGGGGCTGCTCACGGGCGTAACGCCGCTTGAGCAGCAGCGAGTTGCCGATCACCGAGAGGGAGCTGGTGGTCATGGCGATGACGCCGATCATCGGGTGCAACAGGCCGATGGCGGCGATGGGGATGGCGGCCACGTTATAGGCGCTGGCCCAGATCAGGTTCTGGACGATCTTGGCGAAGGTGGCTCGCGAGAGGTGCATGGCGTCCACCACGGCGGTGAGCTCGCCGCGTACCAGGGTCACATCGGCGGCCTCAATGGCCACATCTGCCCCCGCGCCGATGGCTATGCCAACGTTGGCTTGCTTCAACGCCGCGGCATCATTGATGCCATCGCCGACCATGGCCACGTGGTTGCCAT
>NZ_JAKRFG010000025.1:0-8817 GCF_022348135.1 Halomonas sp. McD50-4
GGCGGGAGCAGCTTCTTGAGGATGGCTTCCCGGCGCTCGTCGGAGTACTTCATCGGAACCTCGTCACGCCCCACATCGTTCAGAGTCTAACAGCCGCTGACACTCCAACTAGCTTGACAGTGGGGGACCTTTCGGTGGCGCAAGTTATAGAGTGCTTAACGATTTAAAACATTAACCTGACACCTGCCACCACGCCGGTATCTTCGGTATTATTCCCGCCAGCACGAGAAAGGTCAGCGGTATCGCCATACTCTTTTACCCAGTAAGCGCCCACGTAAGGCGCAAAGCGTCTGGTCACTTCGTAGCCCAGGCGCATGCCGACACGCACTGAGTTAAGGCCCTCACCCACACCAAACTCCTCAACTTCACTGGCGGCCACGGCAATTTCGGTGCGCGGCTGTAGGTAGAGCCGCTGAGTCAGGCGCAGATCGTATTCGCTTTCCAGGCTGGCGGAGATATCGCCTTCATCGCTTATCATCAAGTCGAGATCGGTCTCGAAGCGATAGGGGGCGAGCCCCAATAGGCTGATGACGCCGAAATAGCGTTCGGGATAGTCATTCGTAGCGATACCGCCCTGATAACCGATGCCGCCCTGAAGTTCCCAGAAGTCGGCAATCAAACGACTATAAAGCAGGTTGAGGGACTCGAATTCTGCATCTTCGCCATCGCCCTGGACGTTTTGGCCTTCGCCTTCCACGTATAGGCGATTGAAATCACTGCCATACCAGGCCTGGAAATCCCAGACCAAGGCATCCCCCCCCTTGTCGGGCGAAGCATATTCCAAGCGATCGACCCGTACCGTGGTCATCGGGTGCTCCACGACCGGTGACGGCCAGCCGGCCGGGGCGTCATAGCCGTCTTCGGCTTGAGCAGTCGTGGCGGCGGCCATGCCGAGGGCGGCGCTGGCGAGGGTTAAGTAGTGCTTGGTTTTCATACTGCCTCCTTAAGAAACCTGAACAACGCGGAACATGCCGGCATCCATGTGATAGAGAAGGTGGCAGTGGAACGCCCAACTGCCCTCTGCATCTGCGGTGATCAACGCAGATACGCGCTCACCGGGCTTCACATTTAGGGTGTGTTTGCGTGGTATCAATTCCCCTTGGCCGTTTTCCAGCTCCATCCACATGCCGTGGAGGTGGATAGGATGCTCCATCATGGTGTCGTTAATCAGAATTAGGCGCAGCCGCTCGTCTTTCACAAAATGAATAGGGCCCGTCACTTCGCTAAACTTCTTACCGTCGAACGACCATATATAACGCTCCATATTGCCGGTCAGGTGCAGCTCAAGCTCACGGCCTGGCTCACGGCGATCAGGCCATGGTGTGATCGCTTTGAGATCCCGGTAGACTAATATGCGTCGTTCGTCGGGGTCGATGCCGATGCCCGCCTGGTCGTAGCGAGAGCCGGGCTGGGCTTCACCAGCGAGAAGCAAACCGTTTGCGCCTATTTTGGCCTGCTCGGCTGCCATGCCTCCCATAGTAGAGTGATCCATGCCTTGCATGTTGGACATACCGGAGTGATCCATCCCAGCCATGCTGGAATGATCCATCCCCGACATGTTGGACATGCCAGAGTGATCCATCCCCGACATGTTGGACATGCCAGAGTGATCCATCCCCGACATGTTGGACATGCCAGAGTGATCCATCCCCGACATGTTGGACATGCCAGAGTGATCCATCCCCGCCATGTTGGAGTGATCCATACCGCCCATACCGTGGGCACCCATGGCTTCCATGCCGCGGTCGGCAATTTGGCGGCGCTTGGGAATCTCCGCCTGCATGCCTTCACGCGGGGCTAGCGTGGCGCGAGCGTAGCCACTCCGATCCATGGCTTCGGCGAAGATGGTATAGGCTCGATCATCTTCTGGTGAAACAAGCACATCGTACGTTTCCGCCACGCCAATACGGAACTCATCAACAGGCACGGGTTGCACTGGCTGGCCATCGGCAGCAACGACGGTCATCTTCAAACCAGGTATACGTACATCAAAGTATGACATCGCCGACCCGTTAATCACGCGTAGTCGTATCCGCTCACCAGCTTTGAACAAGGCATTCCAGTTTTCTTGAGGAGAATAGCCGTTGAGAAGATAAGTATAAGTACTACCGGTGACATCGGCGATATCCCGCGAACTCATGCGCATTTGAGCCCACATGCCGCGCATTTCAGCGGTCTGAGCAAAACCGTTGTTACGAACATCGGCAAAGAAGTCAGCAATCGTGCGCTCTTGGAAGTTGTAATAGCCTTCCATGGTTTTCAGATTACGAAATACCGACATGGGGTCTTCAAAGGTCCAGTCGGTGAGCAGTAGCACATGCTCACGGTCATAGCGGATGGGTTCGCGCTCGGCGGCGTCAATTATCAACGGCCCGGCGTGGCCGAGCTGTTCCTGCAAGCCGGAGTGGCTGTGGTACCAGTAGGTACCGTTCTGACGGACGGGAAAACGGTAGGTAAAGGTTTCACCAGGGGCGATACCTGCAAAGCTAACGCCAGGCACACCATCCATTTCCGGCGGTAGAATGAGACCATGCCAGTGGATGGAGGTGGGCTCGTCCAGCAGGTTGGTGACACGCAGTACTGCGTCTTGACCTTCTTTCAAACGAATCAGCGGGGCAGGACTGGTACCGTTAATGGTAATGGGTTGGGCTTCTTGTCCGTCAATAGGCAACGATTCACGGCGGATCGCCAGCGATACCTCGGGCCCTTCTTCAACGCCCTGAGCATAGACGTTGGTACGGCCCCAGGGGTTTGCCCAGGCGGGGGTTAACCCCATTGCCGCAGCAGAACCTAAGCCTAAGGCAGCGCCTCCTTTTAACACTTGCCGACGAGAAAGAGGGTGAGAAATGATACTTGAGCGTGCCATGTGTAACTCCCATCAATGATGAATGACACCATCTTGATGGAAGAAGCTGAATCAAAGCTGAATAGTGATTAATTAATCACTTCAACTGCAAGAGGCAACGTAACCGTAACGCGCAGTCCACCCAGTGGACTACGCTCAAAGCGCGAGTGCCCTGAGTAGCGGGCAATTAACTGCGCAAGAATCGACAGGCCTAAGCCGTAGCCGGGACGGCGTTCATCCAATCGTGTGCCACGCTCTCCCAAGCGCGAAAGATCTTCTTCTGCAACGCCGAAACCGTCATCATCAGTGGTGAGCGTGAGTGTGGTAGTGGAGACGGCAATATCGCAATTAATGCACCTATTCGACCATTTGCCAGCGTTATCGAGCACGATGCCTAATATTTCAGAAAAGTCGTGAGCCTCAATAGGCACTTGGTCTTTCTCGTGTGCCGAGTGGGTAAGGTTGAAAATGCGCTCAGGGTAAAGACTACGGAACATCTCGATGAGCCGTGAACTATCTCGCGTGACGTTCGCCATTCGACCCGCGTTAGGCCCTGCAATACGCGAACGACGCAGCTCTGCAGCTAACTGAGCGTTAATATCTTCAATACGACTGAGCAGTTTATGCCGTCGGTTTTCATCAATGGGCCGATTGCCGCGCAGTACTTGGGTAATTGCTGCCAGCGGGGTTTTTAATGCGTGTGATAGGTTGGCGACCGATTCTCGCGAGCGCTTCAGACGAAGATCAATGTCGTCCATGAACCAGTTCAACTGGTCGACTAATTCATCTAGCTCCGAAGGGGCTACTAATGACAAGCGATCACGTTTGCCTGATCGCAATGCTTCAAGTTGTTGGCGCAGTTGCCAGAGTGGTATGAGTCCACGGTTAACCGCTAGCATGTTGAGTATGATGAGCATCCCTAAAAGCACGGCGGCGATCCCACCGACCCACCAGTGTAAAGTTGCAAGCCCTGCTTCTACTTGGGAAAAATCCTCGCCCACCAATAGCACACCCTGCGTGCCCTGCCACTCAAAATGGCGGCGATAGACGAGCATGTGCTGTGTTCCGCGATTCACATCTATTAGGGCATCGCCGCTCTCATCTAGCAACGGAGCCAGCTGTTGCTGCCATTGCGGGTCAGAAGCGTTGACCGAGCCATTGAAACGGAGTACGTAGAGATGATGAAAGACTTGATAGCCTTGGCTAACCGAGTCGAGCGCAGTCGGTACAGCCGTTTGGTCTTGCTCTAGCTGCGCGACCGCGTGGTTTGCTTCACGTTGTAAGCGTTCACCTAAAAAATCCCTTGCCAGGCTCTGTAAAAAGATCCCGTGCAATAGCCACGTGGTGACCACCACCAGTAGCGCGACGCCGCCTAACCATGCGAGTAGCCGAATGCGTAAACTGCGTCTATCAATGTGAAGCAAAGAAATACCCCTGACCACGTCGCGTTTGAATGACTGATTTACCGAGATAACGGCGCAGACGAGCGATGTAGACTTCCACCAAGTTAGGTGCGGCAGCGTCCTGATCCAAGGCGTAGAGCTGCTCTAGTAGCTGATCTTTCGAGTGAATACGGTCTGGATGAAGCATTAAGTAGCGCAGTAACCGAAACTCGGTCGCTGTGAGCGAACGCCACGTTTCACCTTCTAAGCACACTCGTTGACCCGCTTCATCCAACGAAATGCCGTTAAGCGTGATCACTTGAGATAACTGACCAGACTGCCTGCGTAGCAAGGCCTTCAGCCGGGCCATCAGTTCGGCTTCGTGGAAGGGCTTGGTAAGATAGTCATCGGCCCCCGTCTCAAGACCGACAACTTTATCTTCCCAGGTATCGCGGGCCGTCAGGATCAAAATAGGCGTGTCGCGTTTTTGCCTGCGCCACTGGGCGAGCAGATCCAGCCCTGAGCCGTCGGGCAAACCGACATCTAAGATCGCCAGTTCATAATGCTCGGTTGCCATCAGCGACTTGGCCGCTTTCAATGAGGCGGCCAAATCAACCAGGTAACCGTTGTCTTTGAGACTCTCTGCCAAGCTTTCCGCTAGCAAGTCATCATCTTCAAGTAGCAACAGTTTCATGGATATACGTCAGATTAGAGAGAAAAATTGCCGTACATGCCGGATTCATAATGACCAGGAATGTTACAGGCATACTCTAGCTCGTTAACATTGTCAGGGACACTCCATAATAAAGTCCCGGTTTCACCAGGCGCAATGGTGACACCTGCCATACTCATATTGGCCATATCGTGACCATCGCCGTTTGACATATTGGACATATCGTGGCCTTCACCGTGTGCCATATTCGACATGTCATGGCCTCCGCCATTGGCCATGTTTAGCATCATCTGGCGATGTTCTTCTTGGGCTTCTTTGCTACCAATCACAAATTCATGCTCTAAATTGCCGGTGTTGGTGATTTCAAATTTAACCACCTCCCCAGCCGCCAGTTCTAGCTCTTCAGGGTCGAACCACATATCGCCAGCCTCAAGGCTGATCGTGCGGTCAACGTCAGCCTCGGTTAGGCCATTGTCACCACTGCCTTGGCCGGGCGAAGCCCATGCCGCACTCGTTATCAAACTGAGTGAAAGGGCAAACAAAGACGTTGTTAAGGAGATGTTGCGCATGGTCATTTACCTCAGAGGTTATTGTCACTTGTTCTTTATACGGCGTTAACCTGAAACGAGCCTGAACCTAACGTAAAAATATGGCCTGCTACCCAAAAGCATTTCTAACATGATGATGGATCCTGCCCCCCCTGATTAGAGTCAACGCTGCAGCAATGACTTTTCGTCTTGTTGGTGCAATTGCCTATGGCAGCCTCCGCCTAAACCTCAGCGTAAGGCCCATAAGAAGGAGACCGTTAATTTCGAGCTCTGGAACGGCTCAACAAGGTGGTTGACCTGTTAGTCACCCATTCGGTGATGACACTCTTGTCAGCACTGCCGTGATCAACAAGATAACCGCGACCAGCACCATCTCCAGTGCAATACTTCTCTGTAACCGTCCTGGGGCTGTTGCGTCGCCGCTCTCAAAGGCCGGCACAAGCCGCCACTTGTTCGCGGCAGCAAATAACAGTAGCGCCGCCACAATCAATACCTTGCCGATCAAGAACTGTCCATATGCCGTGGTGAGCAGGGGTGTGAGACCGCCTGTTAGCAGCGTGGCCAAAGTGACGCCCGCCAGTACCAACACGCCAACTCCGCCCATGGCGATTTTCCCGAAACGGGTCAGAATGTGGGCGGTATTGTCCTGGTTGTGACCCCGTCCAACTAAATGGAACAGCGGCCAAAGCGAGGCCACCCAAAATGCTGCCGCCATCAGGTGAACGATCAGCAAGCCAGCCAGAACGAGGCGTGGGGTGTTTACTGTATGCCCCACCTGCACGAATGCCAGCATCACCAATAAAACGCCTACTAGGCTCACGCTGTTGGCTGTTTTCGAGTGCGCTAAGTTATTAAGCTGAATCGCCTGAACCAGCAGCAAGCCAGCTACCGCCAGCATTAGCCGGCCCCCGGACGCACCCTCAAACACGATTCCGAGCAGCATTGGGTTGGTTGCAGCAGATATATTGCCGCCCCCAAGGTAACCAGCTTCTAAAGGCCACTGGAACAGAATCAGAATGACCCCCGCCCAGGCAGCAAAGACGCCCATGCGGGCGACGCGCCTCCGGTCGTGATCAGGGAGTCGGGGAAACGCTAGACGAAACAACACGGCCCCCGTCGCGACTAGGGCACTAAGGTAAACCCCAGCCGCCACGAGAATCATCGCGACGGTCCAGACGTCGAGGCTATTTACGGAGAACCACCAGGCCACGGGTCAGGGCTCGACCGAGAAGTTAAAACCGTCGGACATCATGTGCCCGTCATCCGATAGGCCACGCCAGCGCACCTGGTAATCCCCAGCCGAAAGAGTGTCACTGGGCTTTACGAAGTAGCGATCGACCTGTTCACTGCCTGGCTGACCATCAAGAGGAACGTGGCCGTCCGGGCCTGCCACTTCAAACTGGGTGATGCGCATCATGCCACCAAACTCGATGCCAATCTCTGCTGGGGAATCCTGAATGGTGACGCCATCCTTAGGCGAAGTGCTTGCGGCCCCTTCATGGGCCAGCACTGGGATTGCTAGCGACAGCAACAGCGTTGCTAAGGAAGCGTGAATGATAGGGAGCGAACTCGTCTTCTTTTGCATACCGTATCCTTATGTTTTTCAGGGTTGAATGGATATTGTTACTTCATCGCGGAGGCGCTAAAACTGATTCGGTTGAGCCTTCTTACATCGTTCATTTTCCCTGTTTGGCGAACAAGGCGCATGGCGTCGTATGAATCTTCAAAGAAATGTGTAGGTGTTATAGCGTGCCAACCTGAAGCAGGGCTGAAAATGGCGGAAAAAATGATCTGTGACAACACTTAGGTATTGGGATCGGTTTCTCCTTTACCTTTGGGCCACCTATAGGTTGTAGGCTTATAACGAAAGCTAACTCCGCCTTCTTCCATTTTTAATGGATAAGGCGATGTCTCGACCAGCAACATGATAAGAGGAAATATCATGGTTAAGCACAAGATGATCTTTGTCATTGGTCTGGCTGCAAGCCTCAGTGTCCCCAGCAGCGCCATCTTCGCTCAAGGTATGAGCCAAGGCGCCCAAGGTCAGGGCAATATGATGGACGGCCAAGTCGGTATGGGTTCGGGCATGATGATGGGCAGTCAAGAAGGCATGTACCCAGGAATGATGATGGGAGGGCAAAGCGGGATGATGCCTTGTCCAATGATGGAAGGCATGGGGAGTATGTTCGGCATTGGCGGTATGCTCGACGAGCAGCAGATGAGTACCATGCGTGAGATGCGCCAAGAACACCGCGCGGCCCAGCTTGAGCGGATGGGCGAATTGATGAACCTGCGCGACGACATGATGCAAACCATGCAGACTGAACGCCCTGAACCAGAGGAAATAAAGGCGCTGCATGCTCAAATGGCCAACCTTCATGGCGATATGATGGCTGATAACGTGCGCATGCATAATCAGATGCAGGACTTACTGACCGATGAGCAGCGTGAACAGATGAGAGGAAGCATGCCCAGCCACCATGGCCCGCAATAAGCCTTGGCGATTGCCTCTTTTTTTAGGAGTGATGGCATGATGAACGCGGAATGTTTTGCTTTTATGGGGTCAATGGGGTGGCTAGGCTGGTTGATGCCCCTGGCCATGCTGTTATTAATTGGCTTGGCGATCGCTTCGCTGGCAAAATACCTCTTCAGTCGTTCACGCTAAGGAGTTGAAAATAATGCAACATATGAGCACCAAGCTTTTACTCTCTGGTTCCATGCTGCTTGGGGCGGTCTCCGCCCAGGCGGCGTTACCGCCAGAGGCAACATTGTATAAAAACCCCCAGTGCGGCTGCTGTGACGCTTATGCACGCCATCTTGAAGAGCTCGGCGTAGAAGTGACGATTATTGACGATGTAGAGCTGGGTGATATTAAGCAGCAGGCAGGCGTGCCCTATGGCCTGGGTTCATGCCATACCATTGAGATGGGCGAGTATTGGATCGAAGGCCACGTTCCAATGGAAGCCGTGCAGGCGCTGTTTGAGGAACAACCCGATATTGACGGTATCGGTTTGGCGGGTATGCCCATTGGCACACCGGGTATGCCGGGGCCACAAGAAAGCCCTTACAATGTGTACACGTTTACAGGCCAGGAAGATGAGCCATTTATGACCCTTTAGTAGGGTGATAAAAGCTCGCCTGCTGTCTGCACGCCGTTCTAACGGACTCTTGTAGTACAGCAGGCGCATTCAAGTCATACATTACTAAAACGAAAGCGCTGTATTAAACTTAGGATTTACTTTGCTAGCCCGGATTTCTCATAGCACCTCAGCAAGTATCTTACCCAAGACGTAATGCTACTAAAAACCTATTGGCACGGTTTAAACTGCCTACTTTTTAACCACTTCCCGTCGTTCAGACACACTTCCC
>NZ_JAKRFG010000026.1:0-8425 GCF_022348135.1 Halomonas sp. McD50-4
GCCACTCGGAACTGGACACCGCGCCGGACGGTCTGGCTGAACCCGGACCGGGAAGACCCGCTGGTTCAACGCGATCAGCGATTAGAAGCCGCCTGATTCCAGGTTCCAACAAGCTTGACAGGCATCGGTGCCCCATCAACCATTAAATCCGTATACCCCTTTTGTGGATGACGCTTCGAATTCAAGTTCGTTTCAACCTTTTCACTTACTATCTCCACCTCTACCTACCTTGTCATGGGCGTCTCGCGCCCATGAATTGTGGCTATTTACCCCTTCGGGAGAAAGTCGATGAAGGCAAGCAAGCACTCGCCCAGAGCGTTGCTGTGTTCAGTACTATTGTCCATTCCTCTGTTCGGTCAAGCGGAGACTGTGAATTGGACAAATTGGCTCACTGGCCAGATAAGCAAACATCCGGATGTTATGGCGGCGACAGAGCAGGCGGCAGCCCGGAATCAGGATGCTGAGGCAAGCGAACAACCGCTGTATAACCCGGAGCTGTCTGTTGGAGCAGACAGAACGGGCAGTGAAAACAACTTTGAGGCAGGGCTGTCACAAACGATCGATTGGTCTGATCAACAGGGTGCGCTAAAGGACAAGGCAAAGCTGATCAGGCTTTCCGCTGAAGCTGATTTGAACGAAGCGGTTTTGGCACAAACGTCCGAGTCGCTGTTTGCGCTTGTCGAGTGGCGCGCGGCGACGCGTGCCGAAGAAATTGCGGAATCCCAGCAACACCGTCTGGATGCCTTGCTGGACCAGGTTGAACAGCGCCAGCAGGCAGGTGATCTGGGGCGTGCCGACGCAGAGCTTCTGTTTTTAAATCTATCCCGTCAGTTGAGCGAAGTCGCCCAGGCAAAGGCCGCAGTTGATCGGGCAGAAACTCAGGTTAGAGAACGTCTGCCGGACTGGAGGCCTCAGGATGGGGGGATCCCCGAGTATATCTGGTCAGCGCTGGAGTCCCAGATTGGTGAGGCTGATCTGTTGGCACACCCGTCAATTGCAGCCGCTCGAGCCAAGTGGCAGGTGTTGAAAAGTGAGGCAGAGGTTGCCAGACGCAAAGCGACAGCATCGCCGACAGTAGGGCTGAGCGGAGGGCGTGACGGCGGCGAGAACGTGGTTGGCCTCACATTCTCGATCCCTCTGAACGTCCGTAATAACTACAGCGCTGAAATCCGGGCTGCGAATCGACGGGCTCTGGAGGCCGAAGCGCGGTTTCAGGCGCTCTACCGGAAACAACAATACGACCTGGCGGGCGCCCGAGCTGCCTGGAAGCGATACGACAAGCAACTCCGTCGATGGAAAGAACTGTCCCAGGGGCGTGTACAGCGAAGTGCCGATTTGCTTGAGAAGCAGTGGCAGGTCGGCGACCTCTCCACCTCTGAGTATCTCCAGGCGCTGGGCCAGCGCGCGGAGAGCCTGAAAACCGGTATTGAACTGGAAAAGCTGGCGCAACTGGGTCTGATTGAGCTCTTGAGTCAGTCTGGCGAACTGATCACCCTCTTCCAATACTAGTCTGGAAACTGGATATTCATTATGAAAAAAACTCTGATTTCTGTATTCGCATTGACGTTGCTTACAGCCCCACTTTCTTTTGTACAGGCAGAGGAAGATGCTCATCAGGAAGCCGGTCATGATCATGCTGCCAGTGGCGACGATCATCAGGAAGTCACCGGTGAGGAGGGCGAGTATAAGGAAGATCATGGTGAAGAAGGTGAGCATGAGGAGGAAGGTGAGCATGAGGAGGAAGGTGATCATGAAGAGGAAGGGGGGCACGGCCACGAAGACGAGAACGGTGGCCATGAAGAAGCAACTACCGCAAGCATCAATGCCAAACAGAAAGAGCTCGCCGGCATTGAAGTAGCAACCCTCGAAAGCAAGCACGTTGACTATGAAATCTACGCTCCCGGTGAGCTGCTGACCAACGGCTATACCAGCTATCACGTGTCCCCCCGGGTTGCCTCAGTGGTGCTGCGGCGTCACGTGGAACTGGGTGAGCACGTAACCAAGGGCCAGCCGCTGGTAACCCTGTTCAGTGAGACGGTGGCACAGGCGCAGGCGGATTACAGGAAAGCTTTTCCTGAATGGAAGCGAATCAGCGGGCTGGGTCGTTCCGTGGTTGGCGATCAGCGGTTCAATACAGCGAAAGCCAACATTGAAGCAGCAAGGGCGACTCTGCTTGCTTACGGGCTGAACGATGATGACATTGGTGCGTTGAAGGCCAGCGGGGTGGATAGTCTCGGTGAATACATGCTCAGGGCTCGCGTGGATGGTGCAGTACTGACCGATGAGTTTGAGCAAGGACAAAGAGTTGAGGCTGGCCAGCCGCTGGTGACTCTTGCTGATGAGAGTGAGCTTTGGGTAGAAGCCCATCTGCCAGCAAGCTCCGACATTGTTCTAGAGAAGGGCGCGGAAGCCGAAGTCAGGGCAGCGGGTCGTGTGGGCGTGGCAACGGTGTCCCAGGAAGCCCACACCATTGATCCTGTGACCCGCACGCGGATTGTCAGGCTGGAGCTGGACAATCCTGAAGATCGTTTTCATCCAGGAATGTTCGCAGATGTGTATTTTCGTTTTAAGACCAGCGAGCCGGTGCTTGCCGTGCCGGAGACTGCATTGATGCGTGGCGCGGACGGCGACTGGACGGTCTATGTGGAAGAGGCCGAAGGCGAGTATGAACCCGTGGAAGTGGAACTGGGCCGCTCAATTGGCGGGCTCCGTGAGGTTTCCGGCCTGGCTGCGGGCCAACGAGTCGTTTTGCGGGGCGCATTTTTTGTGGCCTCTGAGATTGCCAAAGGCGGCTTTGATCCGCACAACCACTGATTCCGGGAGCCATTATGTTCAACCGAGTTGTCGACTGGGCGGTTCAGAACCGCCTGTTGGTTCTTATTGCGCTTGCAGTGCTTATCGCCACGGCCGCGTTTCAGATACCAAAACTGAATCTTGATGCTTTCCCCGACGTTACAAACGTCCAGGTCGCTGTTAATACAGAGGCGCCCGGACTTGCGGCTGAGGAAGTCGAGCAGCTGATCACCTATCCCATTGAAGCGGTGATGTATGCGTTGCCGGATGTTGAGGAGGTTCGGTCCATCTCCAAAACCGGGTTGTCTGGTGTCACCGTGGTCTTTAAAGAGGGCACGGATATCTATTTCGCGCGCCAACTGGTTTTCGAGCGGTTGCAGGCCGCGCGGGAGCTGATTCCGGACGGGGTCGGGGTGCCTGAAATGGGGCCGAATACGTCCGGTCTTGGCCAGGTCTACCAGTACTTGCTGATAGCGGACCCGGATTCGGGGTACGACGCAATGGAATTGCGCAGCTTGCACGACTGGCTGGTCAAACTGTTGCTGATACCGGCTGAAGGGGTTACGGAAATCCTGTCGTTTGGCGGAGAGGTCCGCCAGTACCAGGTTAACCTGAACCCGGCGCGAATGCTGTCCTATGACTTATCACAGAACGATGTCATGGAAGCCCTGGAGAACAACAACTCCAATGTTGGGGGCTGGTATATGGGCCGCGGGCAGGAGCAGTTGGTTATTCGCGGTATGGGCTGGCTGGGTAATGGCGAGCAGGGGCTCGAGCAGATCCGTCAGGTGCCCGTTAAAACCAGTGATGGCATTACAGTGACAGTGAACGATGTCGCCGAGGTAGCGCTGGGCACTGAAATTCGCCAGGGTGCGGTAACCATGACCCGGAAGGATGAAGCCGGTCAGGTTGAACAACTGGGTGAAGTGGTTTCTGGCATTGTACTCAAACGAATGGGGGCCAACACAAAAGCCACCATCGACGGCATCGAGGCCCGCATTGATCGCATAAATCAGGCGCTTCCGAGTGGGGTTCGTTTTGAGCCCTATTACAACCAGGCGGATCTGGTGACCAAGGCCGTAGAGACGGTGACCAATGCGCTTCTGTTGGCTTTTGTGTTTATTGCGATCGTGCTTGCCCTGTTCCTGATGAATCTGCGGGCAACAACGCTGGTGCTGCTTTCAATACCGATTTCCATCGGGATTGCCCTGATGATCATGGCCTGGTTCGGTCTCTCGGCCAACCTGATGTCTCTGGGCGGTATTGCTGTGGCAATCGGCATGCTGGTGGATGGCTCTGTTGTTATGGTTGAGAACATGTTCAAGCATCTGACCCATCCTGATGCTGAGCATGACGCCCATCGGGATGAGTTGGCTGGAGATGACCCCGATCCATTGGACGCGTCACACGATGATCATGGCATTGCCCTTCGTCTCCAGGAAGCCGGCCGGGAAGTGGCGCGGCCGATTTTTTTCGCGACGGCGATTATCCTGGTCGTTTTCATGCCTCTGTTCAGCTTCGAAGGTGTGGAAGCCAAGCTGTTCCAGCCAATGGCAATCAGCATCATGCTGGCTATCGTGTCGGCGGTGATCGTCGCTCTGGTGGTTGTACCCGCGCTGGCGTCATACATGTTCCGTAAGGGTATCCGGGAGCGGGAAAGCTTCATTCTAAAACCCCTGGAAAAGCTCTATCGCATGGGGCTTGCCTGGTCACTGAAGCATAGCCGCGTGGTTGTTGGCGCGGCGGCTGTTCTTGTTGTGCTGGCGGCGCTGGTTGTGCCACGACTCGGCACGGAGTTCGTGCCTGAACTGGAAGAGGGAACGATTAACCTCCGGGTGACCCTGGCCCCTTCATCAAGCCTTGATACGGCGCTTGAAGTGGCGCCAAAACTGGAGGCCATGCTGATGGAGTTTCCAGAGGTGACTTACGCTCTGTCCAGGGCTGGCCGAGCAGAAATAGGCGGCGATCCGGAGCCCGTGAACAACATCGAGATCTATATCGGCCTTAAGCCAACAGCCGAGTGGACCAGCGCCAGTAATCGCTATGCATTGCAGGCCCTGTTTGAGGAGAAGCTCGAACAGCACCCGGGGCTACTGTTTAACTTTTCTCAGCCTATCGCGACCCGGGTTGATGAATTGTTGTCAGGTGTTCGTGCGCAGTTGGCCATCAAACTTTTTGGCCCGGATCTCGACGTACTGGCGGAGAAAGGTCAGCAGATTGAAGCGGCGGTCCGAACAGTTCAGGGAACACGGGATGTGGCCATGGAGCAGATTGCTGGTGAAGCGCAGTTGGTGGTTCAGCCTGACCGTCAGGCACTCTCCCGGTACGGACTCGCCGTGTCTGATGTGATGAGCGTCGTCCGGGACGGACTGGGTGGTGCCGCTGCGGGCCAGATCATCAACGGCAACGAGCGGTATGATATCTATGTGCGTTTGGCCAAACGTTTCCGGGAAGACCGGGATGCTATTGCCGATCTCAGGTTACAGGCGCCGTCCGGAGCCTGGGTGAGACTTGGTGATGTGGCCGATGTGTCTATTGAGTCTGGCCCGCCCCAGGTGCGCCGCGACGACGTTCAGCGCCGTGTGGTCATTCAGTCCAATGTGCAGGGTCGTGACATGGGCAGTGTGGTTGCCGATATTCAGGATATCATCGCGTCAGACGTGAACCTTCCCCCCGGATATTCGGTGGATATTGGTGGTCAGTTCGAAAACCAGCAGCGAGCTCAGAAGCGATTGACCATTGTGGTTCCTGTATCTCTGGGCCTGATCGCGCTGTTGCTGTACTTTGCTTTCAGTTCGGTCGGTCAAGCATTGTTGATTCTGGTCAACGTGCCGCTTGCCGTTATTGGTGGCGTCTTTTCACTCTGGATCTCCGGTCAGTATCTTTCAGTGCCCAGTTCCGTTGGATTTATCACACTGTTTGGTGTGGCGGTGCTTAACGGGGTCGTTATGGTCGAAAGCATCAATCAGCGAATACAGGATGGGTTAAGCGTGGATGCCGCGGTGTTTGAAGGTGCCGTCTCCCGTTTACGTCCTGTCTTGATGACAGCAATAACCTCGGCGCTCGGCTTGATACCGATGCTGTTGTCGACGGGCGTGGGAGCGGAAATCCAGAAGCCACTGGCCAGCGTGATTGTTGGTGGTCTCGTGACTGCAACTTTCCTGACACTCTTTGTTTTGCCGGTTCTGTTCGGTCGCTTTTCGAGAGCCAAGGTGGGTGATATTCAGCGGTAGAACATAGGGAAGGCCGCAGGGAGTCTGTAAGTGGATGAGTTCATGTTGTCCGGTGAGCTCGTTCACGGGCAACCTCCGGAGCAGAGCCGAGAGCCTGAAGGCCGGATGTGTCATGATGAGTGGTCTCGCTAGTCCGGAAACGGCAGTAAAATCATAATCCTGGCTCCTCCGTTTTTCGAGGATCCGATTTCCAGGTGTCCGAGGTTGTCTTCGACAATCTCGGACACGATGGACAATCCGAGCCCAAATCCGGCGACCGTTTCATCCAGCCTGGTGCCCCTGTCCATGACAGTGGCTGCCGCCTCGGGAGAAATTCCGGGGCCATCGTCCGTTACTTCTATGGAGAGTCCTGATGACGTGCGGACGATTGTAACGTCGACGGTTGTCTGGCACCACTTTCCACCATTTTCGAGTAAATTGCCAAGCAGCTCTGAAAGATCCTGCCGCTCCATTGGCCAACTGAAGTTTTCGGGTAAGGTGGTGTGGAGGCGGAAAACCGTATCAGGGAATATTTTTTCCATGACGGTGATGACACTTGCCGTGATTTCAACCGGCATGCACGTTCGTCCCATCTGTCTGCCTGATATGTCTGCCTTGCTCATCCGGTAGTTCAGGGATTTGTCAAGCTCCCGCAAGTTAGAGGTCATAAACACAATATCCTCCCGGGACGGAGGCAAGGTGTCGATGTCCGACAAAATGGCAAGATTGGCAGAGATAGAGGTTTTGACCAGGTGAGAGAGATCAGAATTCAGGCGGCGGTGGCGGTCCAGACGCCGGTTTGACAGCTCAAGCAAATCATTGAGCTGGCGGATCAGCGGACGAAACTCTTCCGGTACGTGAGGGTTCAGACGACTTTGTTTCCCGGATTGGAGCCGTCTCAGATCCTCTTTTATCTTACTGATGGGCTTTAACGTCAGATGTGTGGTGGTTCCAATCAGAGCCAGCAGTATCGCGAGAAGAACGGCCGAGGCGCCGAGCAATGTCAGGTGGGCCTTCAGCGGTCGTTCAGAGAGCGCCCCCTCGGTTTCAAGAACGCTGATTGAGGCCAGTTTTTCACTGGCGGAGAAAATGCGTTTGAGCCCGAAAAGCGTGTTCGCACCCTGCGCTATGTGGATGAAACCCTCGGGCTTCTCTGCAGCGCCCTGCAGTTGGCTCTGGTCAAAGTTCGGGCTCGCCAGGACGCTTCCGCTAGCCGTTTCGATGACGATGGCATGCCCCAGAAGCATTTCAAACTGATTGATCATGTTGCTGAGGTCGTCGGTTGTGGGGGATTCAGCCTCAATGATTGCCTGAAAGTTTTCCAGCTCTTTGTTCAGGTGTTGCTTCCTGGACTCGTCCGATAGTTGCTTTATCACGTAGGTGTGTGAAAAGAATATCAGAGTAAAATATACGAGGC
The DNA here is from genome assembly GCF_022348135.1 of Halomonas sp. McD50-4. Taxonomy (NCBI): domain Bacteria; kingdom Pseudomonadati; phylum Pseudomonadota; class Gammaproteobacteria; order Oceanospirillales; family Halomonadaceae; genus Halomonas; species Halomonas sp. McD50-4. The sequence goes on from NZ_JAKRFG010000026.1 coordinate 7,423, forward strand.
TGAAAACAGCACCATACTGAATGGCTGTTCTGCGGATACTTTTCGGAGCAGACATATTTTAACCTGGTTGGTTCACTCGGGCGTTCAGCGGTTAGGATCTTTTTCGAAGTAGTAGCCCTGGCCACGCAATGTTTTTATTTTATTGACCCCTATTATTTTTCTAAGCCGGGTTATGTAAACCTGAACGACATTTCTGGTGGGGCATCTTTCTATGTTGTAGAGGGATTCAACCAGTTCGTCCTGGGAAAACACCCGGTCCGGTGAACGGAGGAAACACTGTAAAAGGCGGAATTCCGTAGCTGTCAGTCTGAACTCTTTCTGGTCGGGCGTGGTAAACGTTCGGTAGCTGGCGTTGAGACTGAATCCGTCAACACTGATCTGGTCTGTCGTTCTGCCGTCCTTTCTGCGGATAATCGCACTGAGCCGGGCTTTCAGTTCATCAAACTCAAACGGTTTGGGAAGGTAATCATCAGCTCCCGCATTCAACCCTTCTACTCTCTCAGTCCAGTTGGAGCGTGCGGTCAGAATAAGGATGGCCTCTTTTTTCCCGTTTTTTCTCCATCTTTGCATTAAAGAAAGTCCATTTTCATCGGGCAGTCCGATATCGAGAATAACGGCCTGGTAGGAGCTTGTTTCAATCAACGAGTCCGCTTCTTTGCCGGTTTTGGCGATATCTACTGTGTAGTGCGCCTGCGCAAGCCAGCCCGATATTTTTTTGGCAAGTACAGCATTGTCTTCAACAATCAGAATTTTCATTTGTAAGCGCCGTTTTTCGAGGTGGGAAAGTTTCGCCAGTCTGCCATGGATTGTAACAGTAACGAAGGAATCAGGATCTGAAAAGCCGGTTATTAGCGTTGTCCAGGTTGGCTCTTGCGAGCGATGCCTGTCAAGCTTGTTGGAACCTGGAATCAGGCGGCTTCTAATCGCTGATCGCGTTGAACCAGCGGGTCTTCCCGGTCCGGGTTCAGCCAGACCGTCCGGCGCGGTGTCCAGTTCCGAGTGG
>NZ_JAKRFG010000027.1:0-5932 GCF_022348135.1 Halomonas sp. McD50-4
GGCGGGAGCAGCTTCTTGAGGATGGCTTCCCGGCGCTCATCGGAGTACTTCATCGGAACCTCGTCACGCCCCACATCGTTCAGAGTCTAACAGCCGTTGACACTCCAACTAGCTTGACAGTGTGGGCCATCGAGTGACCTACTGGAAGTGTGCAAGGGTGACGACGCGCTAGCCGATGCGCTTACATTTATATTGGTCCGTCAAGCTGCCTTCACAGCATAATGGCTTATGGTGGTGGGGTGTAGAGAGAGACGTGGCTTGAGCGTCGTTGAGATGTGAAAAATTGTGGAGCGCCGTTTGGCGGGCCTGATGCGGCGAAGTAGAGTGAGGAGTACCACGAATGAAACATAGCGTCTTAATAATGATGTTGACGTTAGTAGGCTGTGCGGGAGGAGAAGGCGCTAATATGCAGACGGCGGCTGCGGCGTATTGCGTCAGCCTGGGCGGCGAGCGCCTCACCCGCGAAAGCGCTTTGGGAACGGGGCGTTACTGTCGACTGCCGGATGGTCGGGTCGAAAACGAGTGGCACTTATATCGAACAGAGCGATTGGATAATGATTAACGCCACCAACGAATAGGCGTTTGAAACGCATCAAACGTGCTATCAACGCAATTTTGAGCGTATAAGGTTAGCGTTAATAAAAAATAGGGTGAGCTGGTGGGTCACGCCAGCTAGGGGATCGGATGGGTACGTTCAACGTCTTGTTGCGCTTTTTTTGCGTAGGAATAATGGCTGGCTTGCTGTTGCTGTCCGGTTCTTCGGCCTACGCTAGCGCGCCTGCACCGCTGACCGATTGGGAGTATCGCTGGGGAGATGCTCCTTTAGAAGATGACGCGCCTTGGACCCCCATCGATTTTCCTTCTAACCCCCCGGAGCGCAACGGCCAGAAGTCCGTGTGGTTTAAAACGGTCTTGCCAGAGGGAGAGTGGCGTGACCCGGTGTTGCACATTACCAGCATTAACTTGGTGGGGCAGATCTACCTCGACGGCACGCTGATTTATCAGCATGGCGATATGGAGGCGCCTCGTTTCATCGGTTGGCCGTGGCATTTGGTTCCGCTGCCGGAGAACTCGGCGGGCAAGACGCTGGCGCTGCGTATCCACTCCGATTACACCAGCATCGGGCTGTGGGGCGATGTAGAAATCACCGATCGTATCGATGCGCTGAAGGGGATGCTCCACGCTTCGGTACAGGACCTTGCGGTGAGTGCCTTCAGCCTGCTACTGGCGACGTTGGCAGCGATTTTTGCCATGATTGGACCTGAGCGTCGGGGCTTTTTCGCCATCGCGCTGTTTGCGTTTTCGTCAGGGTTGATGCTGTTGGCAGAGACCCCCGTTCGGCAGCTGTTGGCAGACGCGCCGCTTACCTGGGACATTTTACGAGCCGCCAGCTACTTTACGCTGCCCATTGCCATAGGCTTGTTGCTGAGCCACTGGTTGGATGGTGCACCAAAGCGCTGGATGAGGCGTTTATGGCAGCTCCATTTGGCGTACCTCGTGGTCTCGATTGGTCTGGTCGCACTTGGCGTGGTGAACTTGGCACTGACGTTCCCCATATTCGACGTGCTGCTGTTGCTCACGCTCCCCCTCATGCTTCTGCTGGCGCTGCTGCGGGTGCGTCGTTTGAATTTGGAGCAGCGGCTGTTCGTCACTAGTTTCCTGCTGTTTGCGCCACTTCTGTTGCTGGATATGTTGGTGGCGCACGAGCTGATCCCTCGGCGCGATGTGCCACTGAGCTATGGGGCGTTGGGCTTCTCTTTGGCTATCGTGGGGATTTCGCTGTGGCACTATCGTCATACGCAGCGTCAGCTTGCTGCGGCCAACCAGACGCTAGAAGCACAGGTGACGGCGCGGACGGCAGAGCTAGATACCTTGGTCGAGCAGCTCAAGGGGCTCTCGCTTCAGGATGCCCTGACCGGCCTCAATAACCGTCGCCATTTCGACACCTTGCTACATCAGGAAATGGCGCTCGCGCAGCGTAAGGGAAGCCTGCTTTCGCTGCTGATGATCGATATCGATCATTTCAAGAAAGTGAACGATAACTTTGGCCACGACGCTGGCGATGCCGTTTTGATCGAGGTCGCGGCGCTGTTAAAGAAGCATTTTCGCGGTACGGACGTGGTGTGTCGGTTGGGGGGCGAGGAGTTCGTCGCGCTCCTACCGGGCACCGGAACGGCCGAGGCGCAAACGCGTGCCGAGAAACTGCTGAAGGCACAGCGTGACCAAGCGTTGAGTCACCTTCATCAGCCGCTTGGGCGCATTACGCTCTCTTGCGGAATCGCCACGTATCCGGCTCACACCATGGACCCTAAAAGGCTACTGCGCTTAGCCGACACAGCGTTGTACAAAGCCAAGAATAACGGCCGCGACCGTTGTGAAGTATGGGAAGGGGCCGTGTCGTCCAGCGAGCAGTAGCTAGCGGCTATGATGACTCGTTTTGCCAGACGTTTGGCCATGCCCAGCCATCTTTATGCACGTAGGCAGCCAGTAACCGCTGTTGGCGGGTGGCAAGCTGTTGATGTATCTCTTGGTGAGCGGCGGTGATGCCAGGCAATCGTTGGTACTCTGCTAGCGAAGGTAGCTCTGGGAGGGTAGGGGTAGGGTCGATGAACGCGCTGTCTAACGTCGCGAGAAAGTTTTCAAGCGTGACGATGCCCGTTTTAAGCTGTTGCCGCGTCGCGTGGTCGATATCGGGGCAAGCAATTTGTGCAATGACCAGCGCTTGATAGAGTTTCGCGAGAGCAACCGGTAGCGATTTTTGACGGTTAGGGTCGTGATAATAGTGCAAAATGGGATACGCCAGATGCTGCTGCCCCAACCGGCTAATGGCCTGTTGGAGTGGTTGTAGCTGCTGTACCAAGCTTGTGTACTTCCCATTATCATGGGTCGCGCGAAGAATTTGTAAGGGGCTATTGCCCAGCGCATGGATGGACAGCGCGACATGGCGTTTTTCGGTGACATTGGCCATGATGCTCAGCATATACGTAATGGTGAGCGTAAAGAGAAAAAAGCCGTTGGCAGCTGCCAGCGGTGGTGCAAGCCGCCAAGTGTCGCTGCCCGGAACGAAGTCGCCGTAGCCCAAAGTGGTCAATGTATAGCCCGCATAGTACAGGCGCTCGACATCGTTGGCAGGGGCTTTGGTCGTGGCGTTCACCACGGCGTCTTCGGTGCTGCAAAACAGTAGCCACCATCCGACTAGGGCAAGCAGCAGCCAAACGGTCATCAAACCTACGGTCAGCCAAGGGCCTGCTGCAGACAGTACGCGGTGGCAGCGATGACGTTGATGCAATGCCAGTAACAGGGTCCATACCGTGCTAATGGAGCGGTTGGTCAAAGGGCCAGAGTGAGAGGCAGACAGCGTCGTCTTGATGGCATCATAATTGGCAAGGGTTATTAGAAGGATGCCAACGATACCGAGCCAGTGATGTCCTATCATGCTCGCTTCCTAGTTCGAAGAATCGGATGGGGTGACACTCACCACCACTTCATAAATACGCCAATCATAATGATTCAGCATGGCCTCTGCCGAGGCAACGCGCTCGGCCAGTCGATGCGTATCGCGCGGGACAATGAATGCTTCACCGCTGAACACGTGTCCCTCTTCTCGTAGTCGAACGGCAGCGTCCAAGACCCACTCGTATCGTTTGAGTGCCGTTTCCAGCGACTCGGCTAACGGCTCGGGTTGGGTGTTCGACGTAAATCGCGGGCGGCGATCCAATAAATCACCCACGGCCTCTTTCAGGTTCACCACGCCGTCCTTGGTCACATCGATGGCGATGAGCGCTGCCGCTAGCGCATCTGCCCACCAGATACCGGCACCAATCCCCAAAATGCCGATGATCGCTGCCAAGCCGGTCATCCAGTCCGCTTTGCTCATCTTACCATCGACATAGACGGTTTTTTCATGCACCTGTATGGCGGCTTTGGTCTGCAAGCGGCCAATCACCATGGGAGGACTCACACTGTAGATGAGGGCACCGATCATTAACCAGCCCATCCAAAACGTATGCCCAAAGAGCGAGATAGCGCCTACTGAGGGGTGCTCCTGACTGATCAGTTTCATGATCGAATCCAGTAACAGCAAGCTCCCCATCAGGCTCAGTGCCGTGGCCGCGCATAAAAACGCAATCACCGTGGCGCGCTGGTAGCCGTAGGGAAAGGTATCGTTAGGGGGGCGGTTACGAAAATGCATGGCGATCAAGAATGCCACGGGAGGAATGAGCGATAGGATGTCCTCTATCCAGGCCGCTTTCATGGCTTGGCTGCTGCCTAACACCAGCCCAAGCACCAGAATGATTGAGACCCGAAACCCCAAGTTCCACCACTCCAGTCTCACCAAATAATCGAGCTGGCGCTGTTTGTCAGCAGGCATACGGTAGGGCTTGCGTATTTTCATTCAGCGGCCTCGACGCGTTTTAGCTGCTCATAAAGAGAGGATTGGTCATTGAGATGGCGTTGAAGCGCCAACATGAGGGCGTTTTCCCCTTTGGGTAGCGCCATCACATGGTGTTCGCTGGTGAGTCGATGAGCCGTTGGTCGAAAGCCATGGGCTTCTAACCACCATTGAGGGCCAGCTACCCAGCCCGGCGCGTCATGCACGCGCTCGGTGATCACGGGGGTCGCGCCCAGCGCACGGATCGACTGCGTGACGCTATTGAGACGCGCCACGGCGATGTCTTGGCCCTCGAGGGCAGCGTCGCCCGCTGCGTGAGCGTTAGGGTGATGAGGCGCGATACCAATGACATGATGTGAGGTGAAGTACGGGCGTGTCGTGGCGGCTAGCTGAGTAAGACGCGTATTGTGAGTAAAGCCGCCGGCCACAATATCGAGCTGGTGGTGGTTGAGCGCTTTCAGTAGCTCGTTTTCACTGCCCCAGTGCCACTCGATGGACGCATCGAGGCTATTGGCAAACTGGGATAGAAGGCCGATGTCCACCCCTTTGGGGCCCGCAGCGGTAGCGATGACCCAAGGTGGGTTTTCCGTGATACCGATGAAGAGTGTGCCGCCCTCGATATCGCTCATTTTGCGTTCTACATTTTGGGGATAGCGACAGCCAACAAGCGTTAAAAAAAACGCTATACATAGGCATAGTGCGTAACTTTTATGTGACGATTTTTTTCTCACGTTGATGTAAATCTTAGTATTAAAGGGGCGGCTAATAAGCGGCTACTTTTATGTTTCGTTCACTACTGCATGATATAACGAACACAGTAGAAACAGCCGTGCTGTTATCAGCACGGCTGAGCCATTGAAAGACAATGTCGTTAAAGGCGCGGACATTAAGCGGCAATGCTCGCACAGGCGTTGGCACACTGTTGGCAAGCTTGGGCACACGCTTGGCAGTGATCAGCGTCGTGTTTGGCACACTCGTCGGCACACTTTTGGCAAATGTCGGCGCAAAGTTGGCAGATGTCATTGGCGTATTCGCTGTTTTGGGCCATGTAGGACGCCGCCAAGCGACAGATCTGAGCGCACTGAATATCCATGCGTATGCACTCGGCCATTTTGTGTACTTCATCCTCTTGAAGGCACTGGGTAGCGCACTGGTCACAATACGCGGCGCAGATATGACAAGCCTCGATTTTTTCCTTGAACGCTCCAAAATGCATCGTCAGCTCCTGTAGCCACTCTAGTCAACGAAGGGGAGGTATTCCCTTATGGGTCGAGAGTTAAAGCTAGCCGACGATGAGACAACGTACCTGCAATGCCTCTAATTTTTAATATTGTTTAATTTTTCAATAAGGTTTTTTTAAGCATTGTATAGCTTATGTTGAGCCTAAGGGGGAATGTCAAATAATGTGACATGCTAGCCCGGATTTCTCACAGGGTATAAAAGAAAGCGGCTGAAAGTGCTATGATTTCAAGAACCTAACCAATCCATCAAGCACCAACAGCCGCTTCCAAAATGGTACCTGAAAAGCTGACCTTCTCG
>NZ_JAKRFG010000028.1:0-5675 GCF_022348135.1 Halomonas sp. McD50-4
GGGATACCTGATGGGAACCGAGCACCGTCTCCACCTATTTCAGTTCTTACCTTTCCTCTTTTTGGCAGCATGCCCACTGATGCATATTTTCATGCATAAACACCACGGCGGTCATAAGGACAAAATAGACAAGAACTGAACCACTCTATATATACATGTACGCGCCTGGGAGAAAGACCATGAAAACGACACAACAAGAGCACCGCTTGGGTGTTTCCAAAAACACACTGGTGACTCGGAATTTAAAAATCAAGCCTAGTAAATCCAAACGCATTGAAGAAGCGCTGTCAGATATCGACCGACTCTATGGAATGGATAAGGTGGTCTACAACGAGAAAAACCGAAATATCAGCCTTGCTTACGATGCGCTGAGGCTCTGCATCGATGACGTTGAAAAAATTCTCAAGCTCCATGACATACAGGTCAGCGCTGATCGGTGGAACCGCTTTAAGAAGGAGTATTACCGTTTCGTCGATCAGAACGTTAAAGACAACGCTAAACAGGAACCTTGGAGCTGTCATTAATAGTCATAACGGCTACATGACACAACCAGGAGCAAGACTAGCTAGTTTAGGGTAAGAGCTGCTTGCCTGTGGCCTCGCAAAATCAGACCTTCCGTTAGTCATTTGCCATGTGGCTGCACATAGGTTCTATATTTAATTTATATAGCATCAAAAAACACCGCACAGGAGTCCTCGGCAGTTATTGCTGCTGTGGTTGCCGTTAATACAAGGAGTCGCTTTCATGGTTGGGCAGGATAGAACGCCACAATATAAAGAAAACAGTCTTTCGTTGGTCGGTGCCGTTGCATTAGGCACCGGCGTGATGATTGGGGCCGGTATTTTTGCGCTAACCGGCCAAATGGCCGAAATGACTGGTCGGCTATTTCCTCTAGCCTTTCTGGCCGCTGCCGTCATTGTCTCTTTCAGCGCTTATTCTTACGTTAAAATGTCCAATACCTTCCCATCAGCAGGTGGGATTGGCATGTATTTACAGAAAGCGTATGGCCCGACGCTTCCCACCGCCTTTCATGCCCTCCTGATGTATTTTTCCATGGTGATCGCACAGAGTTTTTTGGCGAGAACGTTTGGTTCCTACACGCTTGAGTTGTTTGACCTGGGGGATCGTTCACTATTTGTGCCCCTACTCGGGGTTGGTTTACTGCTAATAGCCTTTTTGATCAATTTATCCGCCAACCGCTTGATCGAGACCGTCGCCTCGGTGCTCGGATTTATCAAAATAGGTGGCATTATAGTGTTTGGTATTGTCGGCGTGTTTATTGCCGACTCCATCGAAATGGGTGCTGGCAACGATGCACCTACGCCTACGATAACGGGCTTTTTAGGTGCTACGGCGCTCGGCATACTGGCATTTAAAGGCTTCACGACGATTACCAATAGTGGTTCGGAGCTTAAAGATCCTAAGCGGAATCTTGGCAAAGCTATCACGATCTCGATTGCGCTATGCGTGGTGATCTATGCCCTTGTCGGTTTTGCCGTTGCCAGCAACCTATCTTTGCCTGAAATTATCGAAACCCAAGACTACTCCCTGGCCGCCGCTGCCCGTCCCGCACTGGGTGAAGCGGCAGTTGCGTTTACCGTCATTCTCGCCATGTTGGCAACGGCGGGCGGTATCATCGCCAGCGTCTTTGCCGTTTCACGCATGCTCGCCATGCTGACAGAAATGAAGCTGGTTCCTCACCGCCATTTCCACATGCCCGGCAGTGTACAAAAGCATACACTGGTGTACACCATCGTATTTGGCTTAGTGCTCACCGCTTTTTTTGACCTGAGCCGCATCGCAGCATTAGGCATCATTTTCTACCTGATCATGGATATGGCCATCCACTGGGGTGTGCTTCGTCATCTCAAGGACAGAGTGGGGGCTAATCCTGTTATTCCTAGCATTGCCATACTACTAGATGCTGTCGTGTTAATCGGCTTTTTATGGGTAAAAGCCATCTCGGACCCCATGGTGCTCATCGTTGCTGGCGTAGTAATGGCTACTCTTTTACTCGGCGAATGGATTTTCCTATCCAAACGCGACGCTTCAAACGATAGCGAGCACTCTCACACTCATTAACGTTAATAGCGTTATAGGAGGTACCAAATGGACGTTAGAACCTTTGGTGAATTGATCGATTGGACCCGTCAGTTACACGAGCATCTTGCAGCTTGCCTTGCTCATTGCGCCGATATACACGAAGAAGAGCGCGCTCGCATGTTGCTCAATTACTTAGCTGCACAGGAAGCGGAAATGCAGCGCGTTGTGGCGCGCTTTGAACAGACTGCTGACGCGAAAGCATTAAAAACCTACGTTTATGACTATTTGGAGCATAAACCTATCCGTACGCATCGTACCTGCGATGCGCCCTATTCCACGCTAAGTGTTGACGACATTTGCCGAGAGGTTTTTGATTTCCATGAACAAACGATAAACCTTTATCGAACCCTCGTTGGCAAAGCGGAAATTCCTGAGGCTAAAGAGCTCTTAGATTCCCTTTTAGCACTTGAAGAGCACGAAGCCATGCGCCTTGTTCGCCAAACGGGGAGAATGAACGATGTCTGAAGACCATAACGAGACAAAGGTGAAAGTCACTGTTACATGGGATTGACCTCTGTGCAGCACGTAGCCGAATAATGTCAGCAAAGGGCCTGAATGGGCCCAACAGCTCGCTAGGAGAAGGATCATGGAAATTCGCAAGCATACTCTCGCTCTCGGACTCGCCCTGGCACTCGGTGCCAGTGGTAGCGGCATCGCTCTCGCCCAGAGCATGCCGACCAATCAGCCCAATCAGGGTAGCGGCATGACGGGCGGCAGCGGCGGCCAAGGCGGCATGGGCCCTGACATGATGGGCGGAATGATGGGCGGCGGCCAGGGCGACATGGGGCCCGGCATGATGGGGGGAATGATGAGTGGCGGCCAGGGCGGCATGGGGCCCGGCATGATGAAAGGCATGATGGGTGGCGGGATGATGACCTGCCCGATGATGGGAGGCGCCGGCATGGGCATGATGCGGGAGGTGCTCGACCCGGAGCAGCACGACGAGATGCGCGCGCTGATGCAGGAGCATCGCCCCGCCCAGTTCGAGCGCATGGGCCGCCTGATGAACCTACGCGAGGACCTGATGGCGGAGATGCGCGGCGAGCGCCCCGATCCTGAGGAGGTCCAGGCCCTGCACGGTCGGATGGCCGAGCTTCACGGCGAGATGATGGCCGAGAGGGTGCGTCTGGAAAATACCATGAACGACCTGCTCACCGACGAGCAACGCCAGCAGCTTCAGCAGGCCACCCCTGAGAGTGACGTCGACCCCGAGGACCACGAGGCCCATCACTGACCGGGAGTGTCACAGACTCAGGCAACAGGACGGCCATTGTTGGCCGTCCACTCGGCAACGCCCGCAGGAGACAAGCGATGAGCGATTCACCCCCCAACACGATCACCCTGACGGTCCCCGGCATGGGCAGTGACCACTGTGCCGGCATCGTGCGCAAGACGCTGGAACGCCTCGATGGCGTGGGCGAGATCCAGACCAATATCGCCAACCACCATGTCAGCGTGACCATCGAAGCAGGCGGGCCCGACGGCGACACCTTGAAGGAAGCCGTCGAAGGCGCCGGCTATGACGTGGCCGCCGTCAGTGGTGGTACCGGCATGCAACAGGTCCGCCTGACCGTTCCCGGCATGGGCTCGGACCACTGCGCCGGCATCATCCGCAGTACCCTGGAGCGGCTCGAGGGTATCGAATCAATCGACACCAATATCGCCAGCCATCGCGTCTCTGTGAGTATTGCCGCCGATGGCCCCGATGGCGATGCGCTCAAGCGCGCCGTGGAAGGGGCCGGCTATGAGGTGGCCGCCGTGCAGGCCGACGAGGCGGAGGATGCCGACAGCGACGCCGAGATCGAGGAGGCCTATCTTTCCCAGGCCCGCAAGCGGCTGATCATCGCTGCGGTACCCACCACCCTGATCATGCTGCTGATGATGCCGCACATGTTCTGGCAGCCGATTCCCGGCTACCTGGCCATCATCGCCGTGCTGGCCTTCCCGGTGGTGTTTCTCTATGGCGGTATCGCCACCCACAAGTCGACCTGGCGCTCGCTGAAGAACGGCACCTTCAATATGGACGTGCTGATCTCCATGGGCAGCCTGCCGCCCTACTTGATCGGCCTAGTCGGCTTCGTCTACCCCATGACCTCATTCATCGAGATGGCCGCCACCATCATGACCTTCCACCTGCTGGGCCGTTACCTGGAGGCACTCGCCAAGGGACGCGCCTCCCAGGCCATCCGCCGCCTAATGACCCTGGGTGCCAAGACAGCACGCGTCGAGCGCGATGGCGAGGAAGTCGAGGTGGCGGTGAAGGAGCTGGCCCCGGGCGACATCATGGTCGTGCGCCCCGGCGACAAGATCCCCACCGACGGCGAGGTGGTCGAGGGCGAGAGCCATCTCGACGAGTCCATCGCCACCGGCGAGTCGATACCGGTCTACAAGAGCACCGGCGACAGCGTGATCGGCGCCACCATCAACAAGGAGGGCCGATTGCGGGTCAAGGCGACCCGCGTCGGCGCCGATACTTTTCTCTCCCAAGTGGTGCGTCTGATCGACCAGGCTCAGGGCTCACGGGTGCCAATCCAAGAATTCGCCGACCGTATGACCGGCCGCTTCGTGCCAGCGGTACTGGCTATTTCACTGGCTAGCCTGATTGCATGGGCGCTGTTTCCAGACGTCCTGCGGCCGATTCTGGACTGGGGCGCGACCTTCCTGCCTTGGGTGAATCCAGATGCCAGCACACCAACGCTAGCCCTGATTGCCGCCGTCGCCGTGCTTGTCATCGCCTGTCCCTGCGCCCTCGGCCTAGCCACCCCCACCGCGCTGATGGTCGGCTCCGGCATCGGTGCCGAGCGTGGCATCCTGATCCGCTCCGGCGAAGCGATCCAGACCTTCAAGGACGTCAAAGTGATGGTGCTCGACAAGACCGGCACCATTACCCGCGGCGAGCCGAAGCTCACCGATGCCGTCACCGCCGAAGGAGTCGAGGAAACGCGCCTGCTGACCCTCGCCGCGAGCGTGGAGAACGCCTCGGAGCACCCCATCGCCCGGGCCATCGTGGATGGTGCCAAGGAACGCGATGTGAAGCCCGGTGAAGTCAGCGATTTTCGCTCCACCGGAGCGCGGGGCGTCTCGGGCAAGGTGGGCGATGAAACCGTGCTGATCGGCAATCGTCGACTGCTGGAAGAGGAAGGCGTGACAGGCCTTGAGGCTCTTGATGACGCCATGGCAGAGCTCGAGGGCAAGGGGCGCACCGTTGTGATCGTCGCCGCCGACGGTCAGGCCCTGGGCCTGGTGGCAGTGGCCGATACCCTCAAGGAAAAATCCGTAGAGGCCATCCGCGGCATGCATGACCTGGGCCTGCACGTGGTGATGATCACCGGCGACAACGAGCGCGCCGCCCGTGCCGTAGCAGACGAGGTGGGCATCGACGAGGTTCAGGCCGGGGTGTTGCCGGAAGGTAAGGTCGATGCCATCCGTAAACTTCAGGAGAAACATGGCAACCACGTGGCCATGGTCGGCGATGGCATCAATGATGCCGCGGCGTTGAAGCAAGCCAACGTTGGCATAGCCATCGGCGCGGGGGCAGATGTGGCCATTGAGGCCGCCGATGTGACCCTGGT
>NZ_JAKRFG010000029.1:0-5052 GCF_022348135.1 Halomonas sp. McD50-4
GGGGAAGTGTGTCTGAACGACGGGAAGTGGTTAAAAAGTAGGCAGTTTAAACCGTGCCAATAGGTTTTTAGTAGCATTACGTCTTGGGTAAGATACTTGCTGAGGTGCTATGAGAAATCCGGGCTAGTGCTCTCTAGAGTGCTAGGGGCTTCATGACTGTCATACATCGTTAAACAATTAACGCACTTTATACTCAAGAGCCTTGATACCAATAGCATCTGTTTCAGCCAAAAAAAGAAGCTTTTTTGAGAGCTACCACATTGGGCAGCTCTTGCTTTACCTCCCGTATCACTACAAATACCCCAACTCCGCAAATGACTGGCACCCTTCGCTCGCCACCACTACGTGATCAATCACCTTGATATCCATTAGCTCCAAGGCTTCCTTCAGGCGCTCAGTGATACGCCGATCCGCATCGCTAGGCTCAGGATCACCGCTGGGGTGGTTATGAACGAGGATGACTGCGGCGGCGTTGTAGGCGAGTGCCGCCTTTAGTACCTCTCGTGGGTACACGCTGGCTGAATCAATGGTTCCGCGAAACAGCTCTTCAAAGCGGATAACACGGTGTTGGCTGTCGAGAAACAACACGCTGAAGACTTCGTACTCATAGTCCTGCAGCAACAGCTGCAGGTGCTCAAATGCCTGCGAAGGCTGAGTAATCTTGCGGCCTTTGGCGAGCTTGCGGCGTGCGAACCGCTTGGCCATGGCGATGATGTCAGTTTCCGTGACAGGTGACGTGACTAAGTAGGTGCCCGCCACTTCACCGGCTTTGAGCTTGCTATGGGGCATAATGACCTCCAAAAAAATAAAGATGTCGGGGTGGTGACCCCGGCATCTATGTCGTTAGTAGTGAGTAAGTGTTGTGATTCAGTGGGTAAGTCACGCTGCCATCACTTGGCTGATGCGTCGCTCCATCTCTTCATGAAAGACCTCAACCCGCTCGGCAATCGTGCGGATCAGAGCCTCGTCTCGGTAGGCACGTTTCACAAACAGCGGCATACCCGGCCAGTAGCTCACAAAATCGATCCATTCCCGTTCACTGACCCAGAGCCCTCCCTGGCATTGGGGCACGTGTTCGTCGGGTATTTCCCCACTGAGCAGTACCTCGATCTGAAACTTGGGCAGCTTGGTTTTGATCTCCAGCAGGCCGTTTGTCCCAATCAAGCTATCCGGTGAGTAGCCTACGTTGTGGTTAAGGATCAGGCCCACTTCTTTAGGCTTCGGTGCGCCGGTCATATCGCGATACAGCGAGCGGGCGACGCTCTCTAGCTCCTGGCCCCGCTTGGTGTGGGCATTGCCTTGAAACGGCTCGGCCAGCTCGCCGGTCATACGCTCGCCGATCAACTGGTGCATGTAGGTAATGGCTCCGGTACCCAACCCACCGGGGCCTTTGCCGTTCACCAGCAGTGCCTTGAGTTCTGACATGGTGACGCGCCCAAGACGCGCCGCCAGCCACTCAGGAGAGCCTTGTGGCATGGTGAGTATCTTCATAACGCCTCCTGTAGGCGGTGAGTGAGCAGGCTGCGCCGCTATTTCACGGCTCGCTTGGTGAGGGATGCACGGAGCTTGTCGAAATCTGCCTGAGGCACCTGAACTGCAGTGCCGTATTTGCCGCTGAACCACTCTTGGGTTGTGGCTGGGCATTGGCTGATCAAACGCTGAATCTGCCCCGCTTGAAAAGCTGTAACCCTCTTCACGGCTGCACGTGTGCTGGTCTGACCGTTATCGTCTTGCCCGCGAGTGGTGATGTTGAGCAAGGCGCACAGTACGTAGCGCTTGCCGTAGCTGGTGGACGATCCAAAGGCTTGGACCGCGTTTTTGTTACCGCTCATGTCCGCAGGTAATAGCATGCTGGTCTCTTCACGGTGACCGTCCTTGTGCATCAGCACGCCCGTCACTTGAATGCCGCGTTCCTGTGTCTGAATACGGAAGCTCACTGCGAAGCCGTGCTTTTGTAGGATGGGCCGTACGGTATCGACAATGTCTTCCAGCGTGGCATAGCAACCGTTGTTGGTTTGGCCACGCTCTTCAATGCTGGGCAACTCTGTCTGCATCCCTGCCATAGCAGCGCTGTAGGCCATCATGGCTTGACGATCCATTACCCGTTCCTGCATTTGCAGCAGGCGCTCCATTTTGTCGATATCGACGTCAGGGTTAAGCGCCGCGCGCTCGATCACTTGGATAATGGCGGTACTGTCAGTGGTCGATGAAGAAGAGGTAGGCGGCACCGCCTGGAGAGATGATGCCTCTTGAGTGACCATGTTTGTCTTGTTCGCCATGACGGCTCTCCTTAAAAACGGTATGGGGGTTAGATATCGCTGGGCAACTGGTCGGGGGAGACCGGCACGAGCCTAAGCTCCGCGCGGTAAAACTGGCCTTTCGCCATGACGTAGGTGGTGGCTTGGGTTTGGTCTTGGGTCAGCAGGCGCTCCGTGAGCTGGGTAAGGGCCACGTCGAGATCGTGGTGTAGCGTTGCCATATAGGCCTCCAAACAAAAAAATGCCCAGCCGGTTAAGGGCTGGGCGTTTATGGGGTGAAGGTAGAGAGGTAAATCAGAAGGTAACGTGGTGATCACGCGTTAATGGTTAGCTGATCAGTGCCAGCGCCGTGTTGAGCGCCTCCTGCTTCATCTGTGCGCCTTGGCCGAACCAGGCAGAGTCCATACGGGTATCGTTACTGCGAGCGCGCTTTTCATGGTCAACGTATTCAGTCACGGCATTGAGCAAGCCCCAGGCCGTGTCCTTTGCGGTCACCAAGTGAGCACCACGCCCTTCGCCCTGGTAGAGCTTCTGTACCTTGTTGAGCGCTCGGTAGTTGGGCAGTTTGGAAGGATCGTCTAACGGCGTCTCCACGCCGCACATCACCGCCTGGAAGTAGTGTTGGGCTTCACGGTGATCAATTTTCCGCTCGGCTAGGGCTTTCATGCGATACATGAAGTCATTCCACTGCGACACCGAAATGCCAAGCTGACGCTTCACGGCACGCGGATCAAACTCTGAACGGTGAGGCACCTTCACCGCTTGTGACGTACCATCGACGGCAATTTGCAACGTGTTGTTGCACACCACCCGCACCGTGGTCGGCGTGGCCATGGTGGCAAGGGTGCCATCGCAGGAAGTGGCCAACAGCAAATAGTCATTGACCTCATCCTGACCTTTGAGTGACGTGCTTAAGCCGCTACGGGCTAGCGCCCAGAACTTACGACCGCCTTTGAGCACGCCAGCGGTTTCTAGCTCATACCCGGCGTACTCGGTCAGGTCACGGTAAAACTCTAAAATCTCCTCGGGCTGCACCACCTTATAGCGCTGCGACACCACCGACAGCGGTGCTTTGGTATCTGAGCGGTAGAGCACCTTTTGCTCAGGGAATGAGTGAATGCTGCCCAGGTGGCTAGCTCCTTCGGCGATAAAGCGCACCGGCGCTTCTTCGATATGCCAGTTCATACCGGCCTGTTGCTGCCAGACCTCTAACGGTTGATGACGAGACAGCTGTTGCCCCAGGCCATGCCAAGGGGTATCGCCAACGTAAGCCATGTGTTCAACGAGATGTGCCATGAGTCATTCTCCAGACATAAAAAAAGCGCTGACCAAAGGCCAGCGCGAGAAAGTGAATAAGCGGATCATTCGCCCCACACAGGGCGAACAACGATAGGTTAAGCGTTAGGTGCTAAAGGCGGGTAGGCGTCGCGGTAGGTGCAGCCGCAAGACAAGCATAACCACGGTGTCCCGCTGCCAACTGGCAGCCACTGTTCAAACAGCGAGGTGGCCATGCGTGAGCCGGTTTGACCTCCGGCCACGGCACCCATCATGGCGGCAGGCAGTTTTGCCAATGGAAAGCGAGTCAACGCCAATGGCAGTGGGCCGGTGATGGCCGTCGCGCGCCATGCGCCAATAGCACCGCCGATCAAGGTGCTGCCTACTACGCTCACACGTTGGGCAGTCTCCAGGTTCAGCATGCGCGTTGATGCACAACGCTTACAAAGTGGGGGCATATTGAAGCTCCTATGCAGAGGAAAACGATTCCACGGGGTAGATGCACAGGAGTGATATAGATCTGAAATTGGGTGGGATACGCCGATGAGGTATTGCGTTCAGTGAGTACTTTAAAGATACTGTTTTTATATACAGCTTTTTAATGGAGGTGCCCATGACTTTGCCGGTAACATTGCTGGGACAAGCGGACGCTTTTACGGTATCGCAGCCCTTGCCGCTCTATTCCTGTGCCGTGCGCGCAGGCTTTCCCTCGCCTGCAGATGACCATTTGGATACCGATCTAGATCTTCACCGTTATGTAGTGAAACGGCCTGCTGCAACGTATTTCGTACGTTCTGAAGGAGATTCCATGATTGGTGATGGAATTCATCATGGGGATTTGCTGGTGGTGGATCGCAGTCTTGAGGCCTTGCCAGGGCGTATTATCGTGATCTGCGTGGACGGCGAGCTCACAGTAAAGCGCCTTGAGCGAGTAGGGCAGCGAACCTATCTCCGGGCAAGTAATCCTGCTTACCCGCCCATTCCCTTAGATGGTCGTGAGGCGCACGTCTGGGGCGTAGTGACTCATGTGCTTCACAGCTTTCCAGGGGCAACGCTGCAATGATGGCCCTGATCGACTGCAACAATTTCTATGTCTCTTGCGAGCGGGTCTTCAACCCGTCACTGGAAGGTCGTCCCGTAGGGGTACTATCCAATAACGATGGTTGCGTCGTCGCACGCTCTAACGAATTAAAAGCGCTGGGCGTTGAAATGGGGGCTGCCATGCACCTGTTAACGCCGGAAGTGCGCCGCCAAGCCGTCCTGCTATCCAGCAACTATGCGTTGTATGGTGACATGTCCCAACGGGTAACTGAGGTGCTGGGGGAGTTTTCACCCCATGTAGAGGTGTACTCCATCGACGAAAGCTTTGTCGGGTTTCAGGGATTTGAGGTACGATGCCTGTCAAGCTTGTTGGAACCTGGAATCAGGCGGCTTCTAATCGCTGATCGCGTTGAACCAGCGGGTCTTCCCGGTCCGGGTTCAGCCAGACCGTCCGGCGCGGTGTCCAGTTCCGAGTGGC